>CAZPSY010000016.1:0-12282 GCA_964589295.1 uncultured Ignavibacteriaceae bacterium | reverse complement strand
TTGGGTAAGATCAAACTCACAGCTTAATGAGCTGGGTAACCGTTATGGTTGGGTACGTTGATTATAAAATAGTTCTCCAAATTGCCTACTTTGAAAAGCCTTCATTATTTGAAGGCTTTTTTTATATCAGCAATAGATCGAATTTTTATGTAATCAAACTTTTTTATCATATTAAAAAAAATTAATTTGAGTTTGTTAAACAAAAAATTAGCTTATACTAATTTATTATTGAAAAGTTACTGATATTTTCATCTCAAATGATTTATAAAACTCTCCTGGTCTTACTTGCTTTCGGTTCTTTCTTGTTTTCACAAGAGATTTCCAGAATAACTTTATTGAACGGAGAAAAGACTTATCAAATTCCAGCTTATTCCTTTGAAGGTAATACTTATATATCTTTGCAGCATGTCGCTGAAGCGCTTGAATTGGATTATAATAACCTTGAAGATCTTTCTGCGATAGAAATTGAATCGCAGAAAATGAAGCTAACAATAACAGGTAGAAATCCGTATGTAATTTTACATTCGAAGGAGGAAAATGAAACTCGTTTAATTCAGTTAACTACTTCTGCACATGTAATGGATAAGACAATATTTGCTCCCTTGCCTCAGGCAATTGATCTGCTGAGTTTTGTTTATGAAAAACCAATAGTCATAGTTAATCCAAACCGCATAATTGTCGTTGATGATGAATATCAAGTAAATTCTATTTTGGATATTCATTTTCAGGATAGTGAAACCGATACATACCTGAAAGTTAGAGCGAAGAATAGAATTGTTGCTTTCCTCGATCACGATGACCTTAATAGTTACACTCTTAAACTAAGATATACAAGCTTAATTAAACAGGAATTTTCCAGCATCGTTCCTGTTGGTTTAGTAAAAGACATACAACTGAATAATGTTAACAATAATGCCGAAATTAATATTACAACAGTTTCAAAAAATTGTGCTGTGGAACTGGTTAACTCAGGTAATGACAATGAAATTTACTTACATGTTTTTGTTAGAGAAGATTCTGAATGGTTTGAAAAGGATAGTGAACATTTTAAAATAGTTTACCGTGAAAATCATTCGTATTTAGTTAACCATTTGCTTAGCAGTGCAGAAAATGCATTGTTAGCGTTGATGAATTTATTTGATTATAATCCTCCAGAAAAAATTATTATTGCTACTTATGATGTTAGCGACTATGGTTTCAGTACAACAACCACAATTCCTCAAAACTATATCCGTATAGAAATTGAACCCTTAGAACCGGGTTATGAAGTTGTTCCTTATAACGAGAGATACCAATGGCTGCTCTCACACGAATTAGTTCACATAGTTGTTAACGACCAAAGTTCAGGTATAGAATCTTTCTTTAGAAAAATATTTGGAAAAGTAATTCCCGAAAAAACTAATCCATTAACCGTTGCATATAGTCTGCTAACTAACTATCAGCGTTACAGTCCGCGCTGGTACCAGGAAGCTATCGCTGTTTTTATTGAGACATGGTTTAGCGGGGGATATGGTAGAATCCTGGGTAACTTCGATGAAATGTACTTCCGAACAATGTTATTTGAAGAAAGAAAATTCCCCACAGAACTACGACTGGAAACGATAGAAGGTCATAATTCCTATTTGCTGGAGACACTCTTTTATCTTTACGGAGCGCGATTTGTCTCGTACTTATCGATCAAGTACGGTGCTAAAAGTGTTGTTAATTGGTTTAAGGAAGTACCGGGAGATCCTTACATTGGATTTGAAAATAAGTTTGAAGAAGTGTTTGGAAAAGATTTTGATCTTGCCTGGCATGATTTTATAGCTTTTGAAAAGGAATTTCAAAGACAGAATATTGATATCCTTAAGTCTTCTGAATTAACAGAGAAAAATAAAATAAGCAAAGAAAATTTTGGATGGGTCACACAACCCTACTATGACAAGATTACTAACTCAGTTTTTTTTGGATTTCACAGATCGCATGAATTAGCCAGCCTTCAGCAACTTGAATTGTCTTCCGGAATTTCTAAAAATCTTAATTCACTTCCAACTCCAAGTATGCTGCAAGTATCCTCTACTGCTTTCGATAAAACCAACGGGTTATTTTTTTACACAACTAATAATAATCAGCTTTACAGGGATATTTGGGCTTATGATATTGTTGCAGATGAAAAGAAACTTCTTTTTGAAAATGCCAGGGTGGGTGATTTAGCGATCTCATCTGTTACACACGATTTATGGGGTGTGCTTCACGACGGTGGAATTACTACGCTTGTTGTTTCTCCGTATCCATATAATGAGTTACACGAAATTATTTCATTTACCTTAGGTGATGAACTCTTCAATCTTTCCATAGATAATACTGGGACCATATTAGCAGCAATTTTAAAACGATCAAGTGGTCAGCAATCTTTAATTACAGCTGATCTGGCTAGTATATTGGAAGGTTCGGAATTTCAGTATCATATTATTTCGAGTAGCGGCACACCAGAAAATCCATCCTGGAGCAGTGACGGTAATTTTATTTATTGGAACGCTTATACTAACGGAGTGGCAAACATCTACCGTTATAGTTTTAAGGATGAATCTATAAAAGCAGTTTCGAATTGTCTTACAGGATTATTTAAACCGATTGAAATAAATCCCGATTCACTTTTTGCATTTGAATTTACAATCGAAGGATTTGTACCGGTTCTGATAGCGAATGAACCAGCTTTCCATCTGCCAGCAATAAATTACCTGGGTCAAAAAGTTCTGGATAAAGATTCTCAGGTTTTTGATTGGGTGCTTCCAAAAGCAGAAACGGTTAATGATCCTTTAGAATTTGGAAAAGAAAAAAGTTACGACGGATTAGCAAACCTTAACATTCAATCAATTGTTCCTGTTGTAAGTGGTTTTCAGAACCAGGTGGTTTTTGGTCTGTTCACTCATATTTCTGATCCTATGCTTGATCACGATTTTATTATGGAGTTTGGTTTTTCACCGCTTAAAGAAATCCCCAGCTATCCTTCTTTTCATCTCCGTTTTAAATATGATTATATGCAAAAATTTTACGTGGAGTTAAGTCATCACGGACCTGATTTTTTTGATTTGTTTAACAGCAGGAAAAGAGGGATGCTTGGTACAAAACTTCGACTTAATTATAGACACTACTGGCTTTATGATAATCCTCATAAAATTAAGCAAACTATGGCACTTACACTTTATAGGGGTGTTGAATTTATAAACGATAACCTTGTAAGGGTTTCAGAGCCGGATTTTGGTGTATTTGTTACCAATTTAAATTCTAAAAATTTGCGAAAAAGTATTGGAAGCTCTGATTATGAGCACGGGAACGATTTTACTCTTACTTTTACGCTATACGGTACAAATTTTGAAGCTCCACAGTATGCGCTAAATACTTATTTAGAAATTAGCGATTTTTCTACGTGGTTGTGGCACCATAATGTGATGCATGTAAAATTTGCGGGTGGATATCTACTCAATAATGACAATCTTGTGCAGGCAAGGTTTTATTTTGGCGGTTTTGGCAACAGAGGAATTGATAATGATGAGGTAAGACAATATCGTAAAGTTTTCCGATTTCCCGGTCTTCCAATTTACAGTCTTGATTCTGATAAATTTCTAAAAATATTGATTGAAAATGATTTTCCACCGATAAGATTTGGTAATTTGGCTATTGGAGATCAGTTTATAAATCATATTGATTTTGCAACTTATTCGCAAGGAATGGTGACGAAAAATTCAGCGCTTGGCAATTATTGGATAGATTTGGGTGCACAGTTAGATATTAAACTGAAGCACTGGTATAATTTGGAGTCTACCTTTTCAATGGGAATTGCAAAAACCTGGTCTGATAAGATGACTGATTGGGAGTGGTTTCTATCTCTTAAATTATTGAGAGATTGATTATACTGTGCTTAGCGATTTAATATAGCGAGCTGCTTTTATAATTGATTTATAAATAAATGAAATTTTCTGAATTTAAAAAAAATATTGATGATGGGATTAAGAATACTGTTTCCGATGAAGAATCATCTGAAAAAGTAAAACACCTTGAAGCAATTCTTAATATAGCCAACACAATAAACCGTTCTCTTATCATTGAAGATGTGCTGGAACTGGTTTTAAAGAATGCAATCCGGCTTACAAACTCTGAAAGAGGATTTATTGTACTGCAGAATGCCCAGGGTAATCTCGATTTTAAAATCGGTTTAGATTCAGAAAACAATCCCCTTCCCGAAAACCTGTTTCACATTAGTAACTCTGTAGTTGAAGATGTGTTTTACCACGGTCAATCAATTTTTATTGAAGGTGCACAAAGTGATGCAACTTACGATCCATCAAAAAGTATTTTAAAGCTTGATCTTCAAACTATCCTCTGCTCACCACTTATAACCAATGGAAAAAAAATAGGTGTTATTTATGTTGATAGTAAATATCTTCAAAAGATAAAAGTTAGAGAAATAACAGGCACCTTCGAAATTCTAGCCGGGCAAGCCGCAACAGCAATAAGAAATGCACAATTGTACGATGGACAAGTAAATGCCTACAACGCTTTACAGGAAGCTAACAACCAGCTTATACAAGCAGAAAGAAAAGCACTAAAATCGAGTATTGATTCTGAGATTGGTCAATCTCTGCAAGGGCTTGTTCATCTTGCTTTGCTGGAAACCGAAAGTACGATGAGGATGATTGAAAAATCACAGCCGGAGTATGAACAGACTACAGGTAAAACTGATTCGGTTCTTTTCGATAGATTAAAACTGAAATCAAAAGTAGCGATTGACAGCATAAGAAATATTCAAAAGTATGCACAGGTCTTGCTCGAAACTTCAATAATTAATTTGAATAAAGATAGTGGAGACCTTAACAGAACAATTCAATCGGTTATTAAATATTTAGTTCCGATGAAAAAGTATGCATCTTTAACATTTAAGAATGAACTTAATAACCTTCCCCTGTGTAATTATGATTCGGAACAGATACAGCACTTACTGGTTCAACTTTTTACCAATACTGCAGATGTAAAAAAGAACGCAACTATTTTAATTAAATCTTATTCCCGTGATGATAAGAATTATGTTGAGGTTGAGGATGACGGTCCTGGTTTTCCTCCAGGCATGAGTACAGATTTTGTGGCTGCTGATGGAACTAACAACGGTGGCTATGGTTTATTCCTCTGTAAAAGCATAATTGAAAGACACAACGGCGATATAAAAATTCTTCCCACGCAAAAAGGAGCTGCTGTACAATTTATGTTACCGGTAGAGTGATTATGTCGGATTCTTTAATTAAATATCTACAACTGTTTTACTCCTCCATGCGTTTCCCAATACAAGTGCTTAATAAGGATGGGAAAATTATTTTTGTTAATGAATTGTTTATAAGTCAATGGGGATATTCACTTTCAGAATTGAGAGAATACTCTGCCTTTAGAGACCGGGAATTGGAAAAAAAGGGTGTGCAAAAAATCATTAAAGAAGTTATTGAACAAAAAAAATACTCATCAATTGATAACTACTCTGATTCCCTTCTGATTAACCGCGATGCTGCTGTTCCTTTGCTGCGAACAAACATTTTCCCTCTTTCCTTCGAGGATGAGGATTATGTTGTTTTACTTCACGAAGACCAGACAGAAATGATTTTGGCAGAAGAGGAAATTAAAAAAGCCAGGGATGCCAATAAAGAATCTGAACGTTTAAAAAATACTTTTTTAAATGTTCTTTCGCACGAACTTAGAACCCCTCTTAACATAATTCTTGGTTATTCAACTATTATTAAAGAGAACCTTAAAGATAAAATTAATAGCGAAGATATAGTCTATTTAGATAATCTGTATTCAGGAGGCGAAAGACTTTTTAAAAGCATTACGCAAATGCTGGAATTTGCCCAGATTGAAGCAGGTAAATTTCAATTAAATATCGATACATTCGACCTGCAAAATGTCTTCAATCATTGTATTATTCCTTATAAGAAAAAAGCTTTAGAAAAAAATCTCGATTTTAAAACAAACTTTGTTGATGGCAGTGTGTTTGTAGAAGTTGATTTGCAGTGTGCCGAAAGTGTTATTAATAACCTGCTGGATAATGCGGTTAAATTTACACAGCAAGGTTTTATTGATATTGAAGTTGGGCTGCTAAAGGATAGAGGACTTGCCATTTGTAAATTGAAGGATACAGGCACTGGAATTTCAACAAAATATTTAGACCATTTGTACCAGCCGTTTAGCCAGGAAGACCTTGATGTGGGTAGATCTTTTGAAGGAAACGGGCTAGGTCTTGCATTATCAAAAAGATATATTGAAAAAATGGGCGGCTCACTGCTTGTTGATAGTATTAAAGGAGTTGGTACTACATTTACATTCACTCTTCCGCTTGCAAAGCAGGCAAGAGTTACCCATATTGAAAAAAAACCTGAAGAAACCAATGGTGTTTCTAAAATACTAATGCTTGATGATGCAGGAGAATCGTACGATTTAATTAAAGCATTCTTAAAAGGTGCTTACGATATTTCGGTTTATAACTACAGGAACTTTACTGAAGAGCTTCTTAATGAGAAAAATTACCAGCTTATTGTTTTCGATATAACAAAAAACTTTTGGGACAGGGGTTTGGACTTATGCAAACGGGTTAAAAAAAATGATTCAGCTAACAGACCAGTTATTATTCTTTCCAGTGAATTTATAAATGAAAAGATACAACAGTTTTATAATGCCGGAGCCGATGAGTTCCTTGTAAAACCATTTTCAAAAAGTGATCTTGTTAATCTTATTGAAAAGATAACTACTTAAACAATTCACTGCTGCCTTTCTATCTTCTTTTTAGAGAAACACAAATTACATCGGTTACTTCAATTTATTACTTAACAGGTGCAACTGTTAAATTCTCTTCTTATTTTTATTAATGAAAAATAAAATTATTTAAATTTGTTGTCCGGTTATTAAAATCTATCATCATCAAATTGAAAACTGAATGAATCTGAGAGAATTCAAAAAGAGAATTAAAACAGAATCTAATAAACAGCAAGCTAAATCTTTGCAGTGGTTCTTCAAAACCGGTGTGGGGGAATATGGAGAAGGTGATGTTTTTGCAGGAATTAAAGTGCCAGTGCAAAGAAAAATTGCAAAGGAATTTAAAAACCTGAACTTCGATGATATTAGAGAACTTATAGATTCAAAAATTCATGAAGAAAGAATGATAGGGCTTTTGGTTTTGCAGGGTAAGTATGAACAAGGAGACGAAAAAGAAAAGGAAAAAGTTTTTAAATTTTATATTCGAAATAGGAAAGGAATAAATAATTGGGACCTGGTAGACATATCTGCTCCTAAAATTGTTGGCGAACATTTGTTAGAACGGGATAAAAAATTGTTGTATGAATTTGCACGTTCAAAAAATTTATGGGAGCGTAGAATAGCGGTTATATCTACTTTTACTTTTATTAGAGCAGGAAAGTTTGAAACTACTTTTAAAATCGCGGAAATTCTGTTAGATGATGATCACGATTTGATTCATAAGGCAGTTGGATGGATGTTAAGAGAAATTGGAAAGAAGGATTTAAATGCTGAAGAAAAATTTCTTAAACCACGGTATAAAAAAATGCCCCGCACAATGCTCCGTTACGCAATAGAAAAATTTCCTGAAGTAAAAAGAAAAAAATATTTATTAAGTAAAATATAAGAGAAATGAAATGAAGGACAGAACTAACATTTCGAGTGGCGCTATCTGGGAAGACGAGGTTGGATATTCCCGTGCTGTAAAAATTGGCAGAGTGGTGGAAGTTTCCGGAACATCTGCAATCGACCGGGATAAAATTATTGCGGCTAACGATCCGTATCAGCAGACTAAGTTTATCATTCGGAAAATTGAAAGAGCAATAAATGAAGCGGGTGGCTCCCTTGAAGATGTTATAAGGACGAGAATTTATGTTACCAACATCAAAGATTGGTCGGCTATAGGAAAAGCGCACGGAGAGTTTTTCAGGAATATAAAACCTGCTACAACAATGATTGAAGTTAAGTCTTTAATTGATCCTAATTTTGTTGTGGAGATTGAGGCGACAGCAATATTACCTGAATAATAAAACCATCGTTAGTTTAAAATCTTTCCAAATAATGTTGCATACATGATCCGGTAAATATCGGTATTATCTATTTTACCTTTCATCAGTTCCGCATTAAGTCCTTCAGCTTTAGCAACAACAGAACCACAAACATCTCCGTAAGACGACCAGGCAACTGAAAACGGAAGAGTATTTCCTGATTTATCAGGCGCAGAAATGAAAGGCGGGGTTCCCTGCCCATTCTTTCCATCTAAGGGAGCACCGTTATTATCTGTTAGTGGAAGCGGCAAATCCGGGTTCATACTTTCAACTGTAGGTCCACGTAATTCCAAACCGCCGGCCTCACTATCTGCTGCAGTTATTATTAATGTATTAGGATTTTTAAGCAAGAAATTATATGCAATTCCTATTGCATCATCTGCTCTTTTTAATGCTTCAAATAATCCGTTGGCATTGTTAGCATTTCCGAAATTATCTGTCCCCTCTTCTTCTATTACAAGAAAGAAATTTCCTTCCTTTTTAGATAAGAATTTTATTGCCGCGTCTGTCATCTCGGCTAAAGTAGGTGCATTTGTTTTATAGTTTGGCAAACCAAGTTTGTTGAGTTCCTCTTCCGATTTATCATTAAAAGTATGATGAAGTGCAAATACGCCAAGGATTTTTTCTGCGTTTTCGGGTAAGTTTAATAATTCGTCCCTATTATAGACAACGTAATATCCGTTTTGTTCAGCACTTTCAATTAAGTTTAAACCATCTTTTCTTTTGCCGAAACCATGCCTTCCCTCAACTCCTTTTGGAATTAAAAGCTGCTCGCCACCCGAAAGTATTAAATCAGCACCCGATTCTATAATTTTTTTTGCAATATCTTCATCATTCTCCCTGGAAACATCGCTTGAAACAAAAACCCCGCTGCCGGGTTCAACTATAGTACCTGAATTTATTATTCCAATATTTATTCCATTATCCCGTGCTTCCATCATAATACTATTATTGTAACCGGAAAGAGAAGTTAATGGTTTAGTTCCATCCATACCGTAAGAATCATAATCGACTTTAACACCGTAGGCATGGATTGTGGCACCAGCCTGCGAAGAAGCAGTGAGAGTGTTCTTAGTATGTCCCTGGTACAATCCGATATGCGAAAGTCTATCCCAGTTTAATGTTCCATCCGTTCCATAGTATAGTATCCTGGTTGCATTCCACGTAGCCAAAGATGTTCCATCGGGATGAATAAAAATTACGTTACCGATAGGTATATCTTGAGCACTCGTGGTGTTGTACCTAGGTACAATAACAGTTATAAATATCAAAACTAATACAATAAGTGCAGCAGTAAGTTGGCGCATTCAATTCTCCAAAGGTAAAAAAATATTTTTAGGGTAAAATAAATATGATAAATTCCTATCAGAAATAAAATTACTGGCTGCTATTTTCATCTGGTATTTTTTGGTTTGATCTAAAAACTATAAATTAGCTTTCACTTAGAACTATTTTGTACTATACAGATACAATCTTAAATTTAGCTCCAAATTTATTATAAGTTGCAATAGAACGATATGGATGAAAAAGAACAAAACATTATAAACAACAAATCATCAATCTTTTTTACTGATGGTAAAGCTCCCGATTCATATTCAATCTCAAATCAATTTGCCGAAAATCTTGAATTCAGATTGGTAAGAGATAGAATTACTGCTTCCGGCGATGATGCCTATTTTGCTCTCTCCTTGGCAGTAAGAGACCGGCTTGTAAGAAAGTGGCTAAGAACACAGCGGCAATACTACCAGCAGGATGTTAAAAGGGTTTACTACTTATCGCTCGAGTACTTGATGGGAAGACTGTTGGGCAACGCACTTATCAATATGGATTATTATGATGAGTGTTATAAAATTCTTAAAGAAGATGGTTACAGTTTAGAAGAGATACGAGATTTTGAACATGATATGGGTCTGGGAAATGGTGGTTTGGGTCGCCTTGCAGCCTGCTACCTCGATTCAATGGCAACCTTAGAATTACCAGCTTTTGGTTACGGCATAAGATACGAGTACGGAATTTTTGAACAGGAAATTGAAAACGGTTTCCAGGTTGAGTATCCTGATAACTGGTTAAGTGATGGAAATCCCTGGGACATTATGAGGAGGAGACTCGAGTTCCGCGTTAAGTTTTATGGAAAAACAAGAAAAGTGGAAACTGAAAACGGCAAATATAAATTTGAATGGATTGAGACAGAAGATGTATTAGCTATGGCTTATGATGTTCCTATTCCCGGCTATGGAAACAATACAGTTAATAACCTCAGGTTATGGGAAGCAAAAGCTTGCAAAGATTTCAGTTTTAAAGATTTTAACGCCGGCAATTATGTAGCAGCAGTGGCAACTAAAACAGATTCGGAAACTATATCAAAAGTACTCTATCCTAACGATTCCTATCTTGAAGGTAAATTTTTAAGATTGAAACAACAGTACTTTTTTGTTTCTGCAACTCTTCAGGATATTATACGGAAATATAAAATTAATCATGACACCTTTGATAATTTTGCAGATAAAACTGCTATACAACTGAATGACACTCATCCTGTTATTGCAATCCCTGAGCTTATGAGGATTTTAATTGATCAAGAAAATTTTAGCTGGGATAATGCATGGAAAATCACGTGCAAAACTTTTGCATATACAAATCATACAGTTGTGCCGGAAGCTTTAGAAGAATGGTCGCTGCAACTGTTTGAAGAGTTGCTGCCAAGGCATATCCAGATTGTGCACGAAATTAATCGTAGATTTTTAGAATACGTAAAAGAAAACTATACAACCGATAAAAAGATTTTAGCAGAACTATCAATTATAAAAGAAGCACCGGAAAGAACCGTAAGAATGGCGAACCTTGCCATTGTTGGAAGTTTTGCTGTTAACGGTGTTGCTGCTTTACATACAGAAATTATTAAGACAAAGATTTTCCATCACTTTAATAAAATCTATCCTGGAAAATTCCTTAATGTTACAAATGGTATTACACCACGCAGATGGTTAAAGACAGCGAATCCTTTCTTATCCAATATTATAACTGATAAAATTGGAGATGCATGGCTTAAAGATCTGGAAATATTTAAACAGCTTGAATCTTTTGTTGACGATGAAACTTTCCTGGAAAGCTGGAGGAGCGCAAAATGGCTCAACAAAAAATTATTAATTGATTATATAGAAAACGAGCATGACATAACGATTAATCCTGAATCAATGTTCGATGTCCAGATAAAAAGATTTCACGAATACAAGCGCCAACTTCTAAATATTTTTCACGTTATTACATTGTACAATAGAATTAAGAATAATCCTGGTATTTCGATGGTACCTCGCACTGTTATTTTCGGAGGCAAAGCAGCCCCTGCTTATTTTATGGCTAAGCTTATCATCAAACTTATTAATTCTGTTGCCGATATAGTTAATAACGATCCTGAAGTGGGAGATAAATTGAAAGTCGTCTTTCTTAAGAACTATTCTGTTACACTTGCAGAAAAAATTATTCCTGCTTCCGATTTATCTGAGCAAATTTCTATGGCTGGACTGGAAGCATCGGGTACAGGAAATATGAAGTTTGCGCTTAACGGGGCATTAACCATTGGTACGATGGATGGTGCTAATATAGAAATAAGAGAAGAAGTAGGTGAAGAGAATATTTTTATTTTTGGCTTACTAGCAGATGAAGTTGTTAAGCTTAAAGAAAACGGGTACAACCCGCTTGAGTACTATGAAGGTAATAAGGAACTGAAAAAAATAATTGATATGATTAGCTCTAATTACTTTAACGCCAGCGAACCAGGGATTTTTCAACCTATAATAGAAAAACTATTAAACGATGATTATTACTGTTTGTTTGCTGATTATCAGTCTTATATCGATGCCCAGGATAAAGTAAGCGAACTATATATGAATACGAACGAATGGACAAAGAAAACGGTGCTTAATGTTGCACGCGTCGCTAAGTTTTCAAGTGATCGTTCAATAAAAGAATATGCCGAAAAGATTTGGAAGGTAGAACCTGTAAAGATTATTACTACATAATAGTTGTAATCATATTGATCAGCAGAATAATCAAACCCTATACTTCTTAATTAATAATTTTAAATCAAACAAAAAAGAAAATGAGTTACCAAATTCACACTAAAGCTCGAATTGGACATGTCCACTTAACTGTTTCCGATCTGGAAAGAGCGATTGAATTTTATAATGAAATGCTGGGTTTT
>CAZPSY010000015.1:8903-15818 GCA_964589295.1 uncultured Ignavibacteriaceae bacterium | reverse complement strand
TGAAGCAGGCAGGGGACCGCTTGCCGGACCTGTTGTGGCAGCAGCAGTTTTTTTCTCACCTGATGTTGTAATTAAAGGGGTTAATGATTCAAAAGTGCTAAGTGAAAAACGAAGAGATGATCTATTCGAAAAGATTATAAAAAAATCGATAGCGCATTCGGTTTCGGTTGTTCATGTAGAAATAATTGATGAAATAAATATTCTTAATGCTTCGCTTCTTGCCATGAAGCGATCGGTGGAAGCGTTAAAAGTACAACCTGATATAATCTTAGCAGACGGCAATAAAAAATTTGATTGTTCTGTACCGGTTATTCCTGTCGTTAAAGGTGATGCAAAATCTTTCTCGATTGCCGCTGCATCGATTGTTGCCAAAGTGACCCGCGATAGAATTATGAGGGAATTGGCTATAGAATATCCTGTTTATTATTGGGAGAAGAATAAAGGTTATCCAACTAAGCAGCATCGTGAGTTGATTAAGCTTTATGGTATCTCACCATTCCACCGGAAGACGTTTTTAAAAAACCTATTTAGAGAAATTCAACTTGAATTAAAAAATACAGCGATGGAGGTAAGCTGATAATGTCCTTAAGTAATAAAGAATTAGGCGAAAAAGGTGAAGAGATAGCAGTGAAACTGTTAATGAAAAAAAATTACGAAATATTGGAACGCAATTACAGGTACAGTCATGGCGAAATTGATATTATTGCTAAAGATCCTTCCGATGGTTATACAGTTTTTGTTGAGGTAAAAGCCAGGCAAAATCTTGAGTACGGCGAGCCCGAATATGCAATTACAAAAAACAAGCAGAAACAAATTAAGAAGATGGCAGAACTTTATCTTTTTGATAAAGAGATACTGGAATTAGGATGCCGGTTCGATGTTGTAACAGTTTTACTGCAGGGAAAAGCAAAACCGATTATAAATCATTATGAAAATGCTTTTATGTAATGAATAATGAAACTTTTGAAAGGATACATAAAAGTAGTTAAGTCAATTAACGAATAAATTGGCAAAGCAACCTTGAATCATAATATTCTGCTTGTGATTGGTGTAAGCTATATGTTATAATCCGTTACCTATTCTATTCCAGCAGCGTTGCATTACAGGAATGAGATTTGTAGTGATACAATTAACATTATCGAATTTATATTCATATTCATTTTACCTATTTTTGTTGTGCTCCAAGTGTTTTTGATTAACGCAATAAAGAAAAAAATAATTCTACCGATTCCAGATGAAAAACAGCTCAGCATCAAATAAATTCTTCGATGTAACCGGGAAAAGATTAACTAACTTTTTCGAAATGATTGGCGGTCTTTTCACGTTCTCCATTCGGTATATAAAAGAAGTGTTCCTTCCTCCTTATGAAATTGAGCAGGTAAGGAAACATATGATTGACCTGGGTATGATGACACTGCCGATTGTTGGAGTTACTGGTTTTATACTTGGATTTGTTATTGCGATGCAGCTCCACCCTGTCCTTCTCCGTTTTGGCGCCGAAGCTTTTCTTCCCGGCTCTGTTGGAATTTCAATTGTTCGGGAGCTTGGACCTGTTATCACGGCATTAATTTTTGCAGGCAGGGTAAGTTCGGGTATCGGTGCAGAACTTGGATCTATGCGGGTTACCGAACAGATCGATGCAATGGAAGTATCTGGTGTTAATCCTTTCAGGTATCTTGTTGTTACCAGGGTTTTTGCTACCACCTTCATCCTTCCTATACTTACGGTGTATGTTATTTTTATCGCTCTTATCGGTGCGTATATTGCGGTGGTATTAGTGCAAAATATGACCTGGGATTATTACCTCGACAGGGTGATTTTTTCTGTAGAATTTGGTGATGCTATACCGGGTATTTCCAAAACTTTTGTGTTTGGTTATATCGTGGGACTTGTTGGAGCTTACAAAGGTTATACGGCAGCTAACGGTACAGAGGGTGTTGGCAAAGCATCAACTAGTGCAGTGGTTGTTTCTTCATTATTTATTTTAATCTTTGATATGGTATTAGTTAAATTAACTTTATGGTTATGGCCTATAGCATAATATGGTAGAGATTCAGGATTTACATAAATCGTTTAATAACAATTTAGTTCTGGATGGTGTTTCGTTCAACGTTGATGAAGCGGAGAACATGGTGGTTTTCGGCAGAAGCGGAACCGGTAAGAGCGTTTTATTAAAATGTATCATCAGGTTGATGGAACCTGATTCTGGTAATATTTCAGTTGATGGACAGGATGTTCTTCAACTTGACGGTAAGGAATTAAACTTGCTTCGTAAAGATATTGGGTTTCTTTTCCAGGGCGCTGCTTTATACGATTCTATGAGTGTAAGAGAAAACCTGGAATTTCCACTTAAACGAAATTTTGAACTTCCTCAATCTGAAATGGATGAAAGAGTTTACAAAGTGCTCGATGCAGTTTCGTTGGAAGAAGCAGTTGATACAATGCCCTCGGAACTTTCCGGTGGTATGAGAAAAAGGATTGGGTTGGCTCGTTCTATAATCACTAATCCTAATTTAATGCTTTACGATGAGCCAACCACCGGGCTTGATCCTATAACTGCAAAAGAAATAAGTACATTAATTCTTGAATTACAGCAGGCTTATAAAATGACCTCAATTATTGTTACGCACGATTTGCTTTGTGCAAAAATTATTGCAGACAGGGCAATTGTTTTAGAGGAAAACAAAATTATTCACAGCGGAAGCATTGATGAATTAGTTTCTTCAAGTGATCCTTTCTTAAGAAATTTTTTCAGTGATGAAGTAATAGAAAACAACAGGAGTTAATAATGAAAAAGGGAATAGCCGGCGCAAAGCTGGGCATTTTTATTTTCCTTGGTAGTGTGTTGCTGGTTATAGGAATTTTTATGCTTGGCAACAAAGAAGCGTTATTTAAAGATACTTACACTGTTAAAGCTTACTTCAATAATATAGAAGGTTTACGTAACGGTGCACCGGTAAGGTTGAGCGGTATTGATGTTGGTGCCGTTAAAGAAATAAGAATAATAGGTGATACAGTTAGTGTCCTTGAAGTTTCGATGAGATTGTTAACAGAAATCGATAGGTTTATTCGAAAAGATACTTATGCAGAAATTCAAACCGAGGGATTAGTTGGTAATAAATTTGTTTCACTTAAACTGGGCAGTAGCGAAGGGGAGCAGGTTGAAGATGGGGGAAAAATTTTATCCAGGGAGCCGGTAAGTTTTGCAGATATTATTGAAGAGACGCAGGGAATAATGGCTTACACAAAGGAGATGACAAAAGATCTATCAGAAATTGTGCAGAAAGTTAATACAGGTGATGGAACAATGGGAAAATTATTAAATGATAATAGTCTTTACTATGCTGCTGCAAACTTAACCGAATCAGCCGACAGAAGCTTGTTATCCATTACATCGGAACTAAATAGTTTAACGCAACAGTTTAATAAACTTGGAGCCGGCATTGAATCGGTTGTAATAAACGTTAATAATGTTGTTGCCGGGTTCGATACATTAATGATAGATGTTTCTGAAGGAAAAGGAGTTATCGGTTCATTACTAAAAGAAGGCACACCGCAAGATTCATCTATGACTGCAATTCTTACCAGTTTGCGTGAAGTAACTGAGCAATCAAGTATAGCAGCAAGCAAGCTGGCAGAAAACATGGAAGCGCTTAAACATAACTGGCTCTTTAAAAGTTATTTTGAAGAGAGGGGTTACTGGGATGCCGGCGAATATGAACAAGTATTGGATGAAAAAACACAGGAATTAAATGAAAAGATTGAACTGCTGGATAAAAAGATAGAAGAATTGAAAAGTTTAGAAGCAAGGAATGAGTAACCACAATCTTACAATTCGTATCTATTTGTTTTAAAGTTCAATTGGTATTTTCTAGAATATTACTCCAATTAGTCTGTTAGTTACTACTCAATTTTTAACCATCTGGTAACATATAATTTATTAAATTAATAGTCTGATTTTCTGAATCCGTGCTGCAAAATTTAATCTGTTTTATTTAATGAATTAATCTCTAGTGCCTTTAAAAAAAATAAATAAGAACAACAAAAAGATAGTTGTTAAAGGTGCCCGGGAGCATAACCTTAAAAACCTTAGCTTCGAAATACCTCGCAATAAACTGGTTGTATTTACAGGAGTTAGCGGCAGCGGCAAATCTTCTCTTGTTTTCGATACTATTTATGCAGAGGGGCAAAGAAGGTATGTGGAATCTCTTTCCTCTTACGCACGCCAGTTCCTGGAAAGAATGAACAAACCGGATGTTGATCTTATCCAGGGTATAAGTCCTGCAGTAGCTATTGAACAAAAAACAGGTGCGCGCAATCCCCGCTCCACGGTTGGAACAACCACCGAGGTTTACGATTATCTTCGCTTACTCTTTGCGCGTATTGGCAAGACTATCTGCTTTGAATGCGGTAAAGAAGTAAAAAGAGCTACCACGGGAACCGTTAGCCGCTGGCTTGAAAAGCAACCGGAAGGAACAAAATTCTATCTCGGTTTTCCCCTCCACGAACATGAAGGACATTCAATTAGAGAAGAGATAGAATTGCTTAAAAAAAGAGGTTTCTTTAGGGTTTATTTTAACAAGAAGTTAGTTGATCTGAATGAAGATGATATCCTTCCTAAAAAGAAAAAGGATGTTAAGGTTGTTATTGAAAGATTTAAAGTAACTAAAGAAAAGATCAGGGAAAAATTATCGGACTCAATAGAAGTTACATTTAAAGAAGGTGAAAATCGGCTGGTAATTATAAATGCAGATACCGGCGGGATGAAAGAATTTAATAAATTCTATGAGTGCTGTGGAATTAAATATGAAGAGCCGGAACCGCGTTTCTTCTCTTTCAATAACCCGTTTGGTGCTTGTCCGGTTTGCCAGGGATTCAGTAAAACAATCGGGATAGATATGAACCTGGTTGTACCCAATCCAAATCTGAGTATAATGGATGGCGCTGTAGCTCCTTTCCGTTCAGCAAAGTACAGCTCGCATGTTAGAGAATTAATCCAGAACGCAAAAGCATTTAGCATTCCGATTAATATTCCTTTCAAAGATTTAACAGAAAATCAGGTTAACCTAATAAGAAAAGGATTTGGCACTTTTAAAGGAATAAGTAAGTTCTTCGAAAAGTTGGAAAGTAAAACCTACAAGATGTACATCAGAGTTTTGCTAAGCAGGTACAGGGGATATACAACCTGCTCTGCGTGTAAAGGTTCCCGTTTAAGAAGGGAAGCACTGCAGGTTAAGATAGATGGAAAATCCATATATGATGTTGTTGAAATCCCGATTGAGCAATCATTGCAATTCTTCAGCCAACTAAAACTTTCCAAATACGATTCGATGGTAGGGGAGCGTGTTCTTAAAGAAATAATCAAGCGGTTAACCTTCCTAAACAATGTTGGTATCGGTTATCTTACAATGGACCGGCTAAGCAGCACACTTTCAGGTGGAGAAACTCAGCGGATAAACCTTGCTACATCGCTTGGTTCTTCGCTTGTAGGTACTCTTTATGTTTTGGATGAACCTACAATTGGTCTTCATCCAAGGGATAATTTAAGATTGATAAAATTACTAAAAAATCTTAGAGATATAGGTAACACTGTATTGATTGTTGAACATGATCCGGAAATGATGAAAAATGCTGACCTCATATTTGATATGGGACCAAAAGCAGGGTTGCAGGGGGGCGAGCTGGTTGCATCAGGATCTTATAATGAGCTTATAAAAAATAAAAATTCTCTAACAGCAAAGTATTTATCGGGCGAACTTAATATTCCCATCCCCCAAAAAAGGAATAAAAAGAAAACAAAAATTATTCAGATTATTGGTGCAAGGCAGAATAATCTTAAAAACATCAACATAGACATTCCCCTTAACAAATTTGTGGTTGTTACAGGGGTAAGCGGGTCGGGCAAAAGTACACTGATCCATAATATCTTATACGCTGGTGTTGCAAAACTTTTTGGAAGAGCGCCCTCCGGTATCGGTAAATTTGATGACATAAAAGGAACACAGTTTATTGATGAGATTGAAATTGTTGATCAGTCCCCAATTGGTAAATCTCCAAGATCAAACCCTGTTAGTTACGTTAAAGCTTTTGAACATATAAGAGAATTGTTCGCGTCAACACATCAGGCAAGGGCAAGGGGTTACAAACCAGGGTACTTTTCCTTTAATGTTCCAGGGGGAAGATGTGAAACTTGTACAGGCGATGGATTTATAAAAGTTGAAATGCAGTTTCTCGCAGATCTTTACCTTACGTGTGATGACTGCGGCGGAACACGTTTCAAAAAAGAGATAAGAGAAATAACTTATAAAGGAAAAAATCTTGTTGCGGTACTTGAAATGACAGTTGATGAAGCGTTTAGTTTTTTTAAAGATCATAAAAAAATAAGCAGGTATTTAAAAGTTCTTGCAGATGTTGGACTTGGTTATATTAAGCTTGGGCAGCCATCAAACACACTTTCCGGCGGAGAGGCGCAAAGAGTAAAGTTAGCTGCACACCTTGCTGTAAGCAGGGATAATAAACATACGCTCTTTATTTTTGATGAACCAACCACAGGTCTGCACTTCGATGATATCTCCAAACTTCTTAACTGCTTCAATCTTCTTATAGAAAGGAATAACTCAGTTGTTATCATCGAACATAACCTGGAAGTTATAAAGTGCGCAGATCATATAATTGACTTGGGACCAGAAGCTGGAGAAGAGGGGGGTGAAGTGGTAGCTGTTGGAACTCCTGAAGAGATTGCTAAAGTTGAAAAATCGTGGACAGGAAAGTACCTGAAAACATATCTTAATGGTAAAAAATAAATGCAAAAAAAGGTGAAAGTAAAAATCTGCTGTATTCAATCGATTGAAGAAGCAGAATTGGCAATAAAATATGGAGCTTCTGCAATTGGTTTAGTTTCTGAAATGCCTTCTG
>CAZPSY010000015.1:0-8803 GCA_964589295.1 uncultured Ignavibacteriaceae bacterium | reverse complement strand
TTGGCAATAAAATATGGAGCTTCTGCAATTGGTTTAGTTTCTGAAATGCCTTCTGGTCCAGGTGTAATTTCAGAGGATTTGATTGCAGAGATCGCAGCACACATTCCAACAGAAATTAAAACATTTCTTTTAACAAGCAAAACAAAAGCGGAAGATATAATTGCACAGCATAATAAATGTAAAACAACTACTCTTCAGCTTGTTGATTCAGTTGAAATTAATGTTTATAAAAAATTACATGAAGCATTAGATGGTGTATCAATAGTTCAGGTTATTCATGTTCAAGATGAAGAATCAATAAAAGAAGCTTTGAACGTTGATAAATATGTTGATGCAATTCTTCTTGATTCAGGTAATCAATCAAAAAAGGTAAAAGAATTAGGCGGAACCGGCAGAACTCATAATTGGAGTATTAGTAAAGAAATTGTTGAAAATGTAAATGTTCCTATATTTCTTGCAGGAGGACTAAATCCATCAAATGTTTCTGCAGCAATAAATGAAGTGAAACCTTATGGTGTAGATCTTTGCAGTGGTGTTAGAATAAATGGGAAATTAGATGAAGCCTTATTAAAAGAATTCTTTTCCAAATTAAATTAATTTGTAATTAGTTCATTTTACCTTCTTAAAATTTGGATGATAGTAATTTAATCTTCTGAAAAATTTGAAGCGATGATGTTATTACGAAATATTAATAACAACCTTCCCAATAGTTTTACCGGATTGAAAAAGTTTCAGTGCATCGGGTAATTTATCAAAGGTAAAAATATTTCCTACGTGCGGTTTTCTTAAGTTCATATCAAGGATTATCTTGATCAATCTTTTCATTTCACCCGGTTTATTCCATAAATAGATTAAGTTAAATCCCATCAACGAGCGGTTTGTATCTGAAAGTGAAAGGGGATCAACTTTGGGTCTGGTTAAGAATTGATAAAGCAGCTTTAAATAATTTGGTCTTGATGAATGAGACATAAACTGTGCGCCGCCATAAATAATAATTCTTCCTGTTGGCGAAAGTTGCTTAAAACTTTCTGCGAATATTTTTCCTCCTATAGATTCTAAAACAATGTTTAGTTCTTTCCCGCTTAATGCCGTCTTCAACTGCTCTTTAAAATCATCACCTCTCACAATCACTTTGTCGTAACCTTCCGCTTTCAAAAAGTTTACCTTTGTACTGCTGCTAACAGTTCCTATTGTATAAGCATTAAACTTTTTTGCAATTCGGTTTGCGAAAATACCAACACCACCTGCAGCACTGTGAACAAGCACGGTATCTTTTTCTTTAATCTTTCCAAGTTCCAACAAAGCATAGTATGCTGTTAATGATTGGACAACAAACGCGGCACCCTCTTCAAATGACCAGCCATGTGGCAGCTTTTGCACATGCTCGCAATCTATATTAAGATGTGTTGTGTAAGCCCCGAATCTGATCACCCCCATTACGTCATCGCCAATTGAAAAATCTGTAACGTTTTTTCCTTTCTTATAAACTTTACCGGAATATTCCAATCCTGGTATAAAACTTCCTTTTGGAGTTGCACTGTATAATCCCTGCAAAGCAAACAGATCGGCAAAATTAAAACCGATGGCTTTAACTTCAACGGTAACTTCATCATCTGTCGGATCAGGAAGTTCTTCTTCAATTAATTCTAGATTACTGAGTGAGCCGGCTTTATTGATTCTATATGCTTTTCTTACCATTCTTCACTTACTTTTTGGAATAATTTCTTTTACTTGCTAAGTTTATTCATTCAAAAATTCAAATCAAAAAATTGGAACAATAAAAATGAAATTCAAAATAATATTACTTGCAATATTAATCCAAATTTTTCTTTTTGTACCTGTTTCATTTTCACAGCAGGTTTACGGATTAAACCTCGATACAGTTAAAGCACAAAGATTTGATATGGGCAAAATGTGGACGTTCGAAAATCCTCCACTCGATTATTTTGAAAGAGAATATAATTTTATACCAACAAATGAATGGCTTGAGAAAGTTCGAAAATCCTCACTCCGCCTTGGGAACGGCTGTTCCGCATCATTCATTTCTGCCGATGGTTTAATTATGACCAATCATCATTGTGTGCGCGGAAGGTTAAGCGGGTTGAGCGAGGAAGGTGAGGATTTGCTAGGCAACGGATTTTTTGCTGAATCACTTGAAGATGAAAGAGTAATGGAAGGTTTGTTTGTCGATCAATTAATTATAATTAAAGATGTAACAAATGATGTGCTGAGCGCAATGGCTGAAGGAGATTCTGATTCAGAAAAAGCAGAATTACGTGATGAAAAAATTAAAGATTTGAAAACCGCAGCTAGTGAAAAAAATCCTGATCTCAATTTCCAGGTGAAATCTCTTTACGAAGGAGGAAAGTTTTCTCTCTATGGTTATAAAAGGTACAATGATATAAGATTAGTTTTTGTTCCTGAACTTTGGGTTGCAAAACTTGGCGGTGATTATGATAACTTCACATACCCGCGTTACGGTTTGGATTGTGCTTTCCTTCGCGCATATGATGAAAATGGAAATACAATTAAAACCGAATACTTTTTTAACTGGAGCGATGAGGGAGTTACAGAAGACCAGCCGGTTTTTGTTGTAGGAAATCCAGGAAGCACAGACAGGATTCACACAACAGCACAGATTGAATATGCGCGTGATATACGTTATCCTACGCTAACAAAAATGTTAAAAGATCTTTATAAAATTTATTATGAGATGGTAATGGAAGGCGGAACTAAGGATACAAAACTTATTGCGCGGCTCTATTCAATAGGAAATAGTTTAAAAGTTTATGAGGGTACTTACAAAGCTCTTCTCGATCCGGTTTTGATGGCGAGAAAGAAAGACTTTGAAAAGAATTTTAAAATTGCTGTACAATCCAATACTACACTGAATGAAAAGTATGGTAATGCATGGAAAGAGATTGAAGTTACTAGAACAGAAGCAGCAATGATTGGCAAGAAGAGTTTTGCATATCGTATAAGCTCATTTTATTCTCCTAAGTATTTCTTCATTGCACAGGATCTAGTTGGACTTGCTGAGCAGTTAAACTTGCCGGAAGATGAACGCAGTGAAAATTATAAGGAAGAAAGCCTGGAAGAAACAATTAATAATATTTTTCCTGATGATTTTGATAGTAATCTGCAAAATAAATTACTATTAGTTCAGGTAAACATTTTTACTGATAATCTTAACGAAGATGATGAAATCCTGCAAAAAATGTTAGAAGGTAGAACTGGCCAGGATGCAGTAGATTATTTATTATCTGTATCAAAAATAACTTCAAAGGAAAGTGTAATTGCTCTTGCTAATGATGGAACAGATGAAATATTAAATTCTGATGATCCTTTTATTTATTTTGTAATGCACACTAAAGATGAGCTGGAAAAGATGCAGGAACAAAGTACAGCTTTACAAGAAAAAGATGAAGTTAATAACCAATTGCTTGGTGAAGCGTTATATTCAGTTTATGGAGATGCCATTCCTCCTGATGCAACTTTCAGTTTGAGAATTGCAGATGGCATAGTAAAGGGTTACGATTATAACGGAACCCGTGCACCTTACATAACAACATTTTACGGTTCGCTGGACAGATATTATTCATTTGATAAAAAATTTCCATTTAATATGCCTGAGTATTGGGAAAATCTTCCAGACGAATTTGATCCTTCTACCACATTAAATTTTGTAAGTACGAATGATATAATAGGCGGAAACTCCGGCAGCCCGGTTATTAATACTGCTGCGGAAATTGTAGGTCTGGCATTCGATGGAAATATTGAGAGCTTGCCAAGCAGGTATATCTACACAACCGAAGCTAACAGAACTGTAAGTGTCAGTGCAGAAGGAATGATTGAAGCAATTCGTGATCTGTATAAAGCAACAAGATTAAGTGATGAAATACTGAATGGTCATATTGTTGAGTAATTACTCATCAACTTTTATAACTCTCCCAACTTTAGCTGCTTCGTTAAAAAGTTGTTCGGTTAGAATAATATCATCTGTAATTTCAATCCCTGCTTGCTTTAAACCTTTTGCAAGCCAGGTATTGCACGTATTAAAAAGATGATATTCACCATTTGCTTTGAAGAAAAATATTCTACCCAAACCTTTTGTACTCAGTATTTCATGTTCTCCGTCATTATCCCTCCAAACTGTGTCGTTTATATATGAACATAAAGTATCAAGTTGATTTTTAGAGATCGTTAACTCAACCACTATTTCGGATAGGTCAAAATAATTCTGCTCTGGTATTCCTATTCCTTCTACACGAAGTGTGCTGGGTGTTGCGTAAAATAATGCTTTGTACGCAAGACCCGAATCAAAACCAGGATGCTGGTAAAACTCTTCATCACCCCAGCCGATATCTATTAAACCCGCATCATCAAAAAGATTTACTTCAGGAAAAATAGTAGAATCTATATCTTCCTTATTGATGACAACTGCAGTATGCCAATATTGCTTAATTAAGTATATTTGGTGAGATAAGTTATCTTTTTGAACCTGGTTATCACTTACTTGTAAAGGCGGAGAAGTATGAAGAAAAAAGAAAATTACCGGGAAGATTACAAAGTTGTTCATCAAAAAATTATTAGACTTTACTTTTCTTTAAACATACGAGGAAATAAAATGAAAATCTTATCCTCACTTTCAATTTTTATACTTGCCTGCTTTTTCATTTCTCTTATTTCATTTCAAGCATTCGCACAAACAGAAAATGAAAAATATACAATTGTAATTCATGGCGGTGCAGGTTACATGTCTCCTGAAATATCCGATGATGTGAAAAGCGCATATCTTCAATCGCTGCAACATGCTTTGGAAATTGGTAAGATGATTTTAGAATCCGGGGGAACAAGTTTAGATGCTGTTGAGCAAGTCATTAGAATTTTAGAGGATGATTCACTTTTTAATGCGGGCAGGGGCGCAGTTTTCACAGCGGCTGGTGTTAATGAAATGGATGCATCGATTATGAACGGTAAAGATCTATCTTCAGGGGCAGTTACAGGTGTTACTATTATAAAAAATCCAATTTCACTTGCAAGGTTGGTGATGGAAAAAACAAATCATGTTTTACTTTCCGGGCAGGGAGCTGATGATTTTGGGAAAAAGATGGGAGTTGATATAGTTGATCCCGATTATTTCAGGGTAGATGCAAGATACCGGAGTTGGAAGAAGAAGATGGAAAAAGAAATTAAAGGTACTGTTGGTTGTGTTGCCCTGGATAAATACAGTAACATTGCTGCTGCTACATCTACAGGAGGATTAACAGGAAAGATGCCTGGCAGAGTTGGCGATTCACCTTTAATTAGTGCCGGTACGTATGCTGATAACAACACATGCGGCGTTTCGGGTACAGGAACCGGAGAACTTTTTATAAAATATACCATAGCTTACAGGGTTTCCGCTTTAATGGAATTTAAAGGTTACTCGCTCACGCAAGCTGCGGAAAAGGTTGTTTTTGATGTTCTACCGGAAGGATCCGGCGGAATAATTGCAGTTGATAAAGAGGGTAATTATGAATTTACATTTAATACCTCCAGTATGTTAAGAGGAGTTGCAAATTCCGATGGAGTTTTTGAAGTCGCCATTTGGAAATAAATAATTATCTGAAGGAAAAATGATGAGACCAAATCCGGGAGACTACGATCCTTATTTTGAACGATATATTAAACTGGTTGAAGGCAATAATATTATCAAAATACTTTATGAGCAGAATAAAATAACCCGTGAAACGATTAAATCTATTTCTGATTATAAAGGAAACTACCGTTATGCTGACGGCAAATGGACGATTAAAGAAGTTATAGGGCACATCTTAGATTCTGAGAGAATTCTTGCATACCGCGCACTAAGTTTGGCTCGCGGTGAAAAAAAATCTTTACCCGGCTTTGATCAGAATGATTATGTAAGGGAAGGAAATTTTAACCGCAGAGAATTGTTAGAATTAAGTTTTGAATTTAAGCTGCTTCGTGAATCGAATCTTCTCATGTTTAAAAATTTTTCAGAAGAAATGCTTTGTAAAAAGGGTCTTGCCGATGAAGCATTTGTAACTGTGCTTGCCTTGCTTTACATAATTGCAGGACACGAAAAGCATCACTTAAATGTGCTGGAAGAAAAATACTTGAATAAATAAGTTAAAATATTTTGTTTATTTCATTAATTATTTTTCCAGTAGCGCCTATGTTTTTCCGCACGTAGTCGTAAGCAATTTTTCCCCTGGTTGTTTTAAGTTCTTCATTAGAAAAAAGCGATCTTATTCTTCTGTAAGCTTCTTTTTTATCCTTTACAAGCATTCCACCCTTGGTTTCTAAAAGCTGCTTAGCTTCCTGCGAATTATCGATCTTCGGTCCGAATAAAACTGGAATACCGTACACTGCAGCTTCTAAAACATTATGAATATTCTGCTTGAAACTTCCTCCCACAAAAGCAGCATCTGCAAAAGTGTATAGCGTAAGCAGTATTCCTATTGAGTCTACAATTATTACCCTTTCATCAGAATAATTATTTAGATGTGAAAATCTTATAGTTGAAATCTTACCGGCAAATTCATGTTCAATTTTTTCAAGGCGAAGTAAAGTAGGCTCGTGTGGTGCAATTATTAAAATTACTGACTCATCAAACTTTGCAAGTTTAATAAAAGCAGGCAGTATTACCTCTTCATCCTGTTCCCATGTACTTCCTGCAACAAACACTTTTTTCTGATTTAGAATTTCCTGCTTGATTAGGTTGCTTTGTTTTGCTGCCAGACTTCGTTGATGAACACGGTCAAACCTGGTATCACCTACCGCGTGTAATTGATTATCGGAACAATTAAAACTTTTGAATCCATTTGCATCATCTTCAGAAACAGTTAGAATTTTTTCAATATCCCTGAACAATGTTTTATGAAATGATTTCATTAAAGGTAATTTGCGCAAAGAATTACCGCGCATTGTTGCATCCACAAGAAAACAGGGAATATCTTTTTCCTTCAACGCCCATATATGGTTTGGCCAAATATCATAGCGCATAAACAACGCAAGGTTGGGTTGAATAATTTCTATAAACCTTTTCGCATTTGTCGTTGTATCGAAGGGAAGATATGTGATTAGATCTGCATGTGGATAATTACGGGAATTAACGTAGCCGGAAGGAGAAAAGAAACTTACAACAATATTTATATCACTTTCTTTCCTAAGCTGCTCAATAATCGGTTTTGCCTGTTCAAACTCTCCATATGATGATGAGTGGAACCAAATTGTTTTTCTCGATTTATTAAGTGATTTGCTTTTTAGTAAGAGTTCTTCAAAAATTCCTCTTCTTCCTTTTATGCCTTTTTTTATTTTTCTGTTAAATAAGGCAGCAAATATAATCAGAAGATAAAATATGGGAAGGAAAAGATAGTTATATAAAAACTGCCAGATTTTTTTCATATTTAATTTGCGACCAGGTTTAAACTGTTAAAGGCCTCTTCTGGTGTAATGTCCAGCATACAGCTAAAATGTTTTTGCGGACAACTTTTTTTCCCTATATGTGTGCAGGGTCTACATAACAACCTATTGCATTCCAGCACAAGGCTTTTACCTTTATAAGGGAAGAATCCAAATTCCTTAACAGTTGAACCAAAGAATGCAATAACAGGTATATTAACTGCGGTTGCAAGGTGCATTAAACCTGAATCATTACTGTAAACTACATTGCACATCATCATATTCGCGGCAGTTTGCATTACGTCATTTTCGTTGCACAGGTTTATTGGATTTGATAATTCCTTTGCAATCTCATCGCATAAATCCTGATCATCTTTTCCTCCAAGCAAAACTACTTTATATTTATTAGATTCAAGTAACTTTCCAAGTTCTGTGTAGTATCCTTTGTGCCATCTTTTAGTATAATGCCTCGCACCAGGACACATTCCAATAAATTTTTCATCTGTTTGCAATTGTTCATTCGGCTGATTATCAGTTTTAAAATCTAAACCGTAACTATCTAATTCAAACATATCAAATGCATTTGCATACCTTACAGAGATAGGAGGCGCGTCTATTAGTTTATTTATCTTAAAATAGACAAATAAAAATTTATCCAGATGACGTTTTTTTAATTTGAACACAGGACATTTCAAAATCCGTATAAGTTCCCTTGTTCTAAAATTGTTCTGAAGATCAATAACTATTTCATAATTCTGTGCAATAATTGAATTGAAGAGAATCTGTTTTTCTAACTTGCTCACAGGATATTTATATAATCTGTTAACATTTGGATTATGAATAAGAAGATCTTCATACTCTTCCCTAAGAATAAAATCGATGCTTATATTTGGATACATTTTTTTTATGGAGCGAAGCAGCGGAGTTGTTAATAGGATATCGCCAAGTGAACTTAAACGGATGATCAATATTTTTTTTACATTTTCCAGGTTCATATGCATTGATTTTAATCTTTAATCGGACAAATTTAGGTAATATTAAGTTTCACTGCCACTTAATGTTGAACTTTTCTGGTTTGGGAAGTAAGTTTGAGTATCAAATTAAAGGATATTGAAAATGACAACTTTACCACCACCGGGCACAAACGAATTCCCCGATTCTTCAATTGAAAAAACGGTATATGGAATTGTTGAATCGTTTAGTGATTATATACCAATTAGTAATGATAAGAACCGGCTGGGCTTTGGGCTCTACAAGTATATGGTTGGGGAGGGCGATCCACCGGAAACATTACTGAAAAGTGCAAAGATTAAAATAGAGGGGATAACTCTTGAAGATCTTGCTGCAAAAATTAAAGCCAAACTGGAAGAGGTTAAAGAATAACTGCAATTTA
>CAZPSY010000014.1:11325-15884 GCA_964589295.1 uncultured Ignavibacteriaceae bacterium | reverse complement strand
CGTGAGAGAAGAGGATATTAGTGGAAGAGACACCTAAATTGGAGTATCATACAGTAAAAGGACTTTATGAAGGCGTCCGCGGTCTGGCAGTAAAAATTCTTAACCGTGTTGAGAGAACCGATGCTTACCTGGAAAGACTGCTTGATAGCGAGATGCGAAACTCTGAACTTAAAGGGCAGGATAAAGCGCTTCTCTACGAAATTGTTCATGGCGTAGTTAGGTGGATGGGACGGCTCGATTGGATTCTTAACGGTTTTTATAAAGGTACTTTTTCAAAAGCCATTCCTAATATGAAGAACGGGCTTAGGGTTGCACTCTACCAGGTATTGTTTTTGGATAGAGTTCCTGATTACGCAGCTGTTAACGAAGTGGTGGAGTTTGTTAAACGGCTCCAGGGACAAAAACCTGCGGATCTTGTTAATGCTGTGCTGCGCAATATTATCAGGAATAAAAATTCTATCAGGTACCCCAACCCGGAAGAAGATCTGATTGGATATTTAAGTTCTTATTATTCACATCCTTCCTGGATGGTTAAAAGGTATGTAGAAAGATTTGGGCGTGAAGAAACTGAAAAGCTGCTCTTTGTTAATAACGAAAAACCATTCCTTACACTTCGGGTTAATTCAATTAAAGTTCAACCGGATGAATTTAAAACATTACTCGATTCCGTTAACCTGCGATACAACAACGGAAAATATTTACCCGAATTTTTTAAACTTCAGAATCTTACTAATATTACCGCGTGGGAATATTTTGCCAAAGGTCATTTTAATATTCAGGATGAAAGCGCAGGGCTGGCTTGCCGGCTGCTGCAGGTAAGAGATGGAATGCGTGTACTCGATTTATGTGCTGCCCCCGGTGGAAAGACTGCATACATTGCTGCCTTAATGCATTCGCAGGGAGAAATTTTTGCAATAGACAGATTTGAAAGCAGGTTAAAACTGCTGCAAAATAATATGGATAGGTTAGGACTAGATTGTGTGAGAGCTGAAGTTGCCGATGCATTAACTTATGAAGGTGAATTGTTCGATAGAGTTCTTGCAGATGTACCCTGTTCCGGCACTGGCACACTTTCTAAGAAACCGGATATAAAGTGGAAAAAAGATTTATTCGATATAAGAGATTTGAATAAGATACAATATAAGCTTCTATGCAAGGCCGCAGAACTAGTGAAGCCGGGAGGTGTAGTTGTTTACAGTACCTGCTCAATTGAACCGGAAGAAAATTTTGATATAGTTGAAAAATTCCTGGCTAACAATCCGGAATTTGAGTTGGAGAGTGCAAAGGATAAATTCCCAGATGAAATTCTTGATGAAAACGGATGTGTTCAAACACTTCCGCATAAACATAACATGGATGGAGCGTTTGCGGCTAAGCTTGTGAGAAAAAACTAAACATTTAATTTTTCTCCTTTAATGGATAAGTTAAGATAAATTTACCGGGTTAAATTATGCTAGATAAATTTGCTGAAGAACTAAGGCAGGCACGCGAAGAAAACGAAATATCGTTACAGCAAATGGCTGCCAAAACAAGAATTGATATTAAATTCCTTGAAGCAATTGATAATGGAAATTTTTCCTTCCTTCCAACTATTTATGTTCGCGCCTTTATTAAACAATATGCCAAAACAGTTGGGCTTGATGAAGAAGAAACTATAAAGAAGTATGAGGCTGCAAAGCAAGGAAAGCTTTCTGAAAAAGTGAAAGTGGAAGAAAAAAAAGAGGAAAACAAAGAACCTGTTGAAGAGAAAATCCACGAACCTGAAAAAAAACAAGTACAACCACTTCAAACTTTTACTGATATAACTGAGACCCAAACCGAAGACGAATCTGGTAAAAAGAAAAAGGCAATGATGACCGGTGGCGCAGTGGCTGGTGTAGTGGTGATTGCAATTTTAATTTACCTGGTTTTTTTCCAGAACAGTTCGCAGATAATCGTTGAAGAAAAACCGTACGAAGAAGTACTTGAAGAATCAACACAACGTTATGTTGAAGAAGAAATAGTTGATGATGAAATAACTTCTACCGTAAATACTGATAGTTTATCTCTTCAGATTAAAAATACAGACTCAAGAGATACTTCCTGGATCCTGGTTATATCCGATAACATTATAAAAGAAGATTACCTGATTTATCCCGGCTCCGGAAAATCCTTTAAAGCCGGAAACAATTTTAAATTTACACTTGGTAATTCCGGCGTAATTCGGCTAGAATTGAACGGAGAAAACCTTGAGTTCGAAGGGAGACGAAAATCGGTTAGGCACTTCAAGCTTGATAAGAACGGGCTGGAACGATTGTATTCACCCCCAAATTTAATACAAGATTAAATGTCTGCAGATATTAAACAGAAATTAGATTCACTTAAGGATAAAATAAGGGATCACGACTATAAGTATTATGTGTTAGCAGATCCTGTAATAAGTGATGAAAAATATGATTCGCTTGTTAAGGAACTGGAAAAACTTGAAAGTAAGTATCCTGAATTAATCACCCCGGATTCTCCCACGCAAAGAGTTGGAAAAGATCTTACAAAAGATTTCCCGCATGTTATACACAAAATTTCAATGCTTAGTCTTGCCAACACTTATAATGAAGAAGAGCTTTTTGATTTTGATAAACGGGTAAGGAATTTACTTCCTGAAAATGAAAAAGTAGAATACATTGTTGAGCTTAAGATCGATGGTGCATCGGTAAGTTTAAATTACGTTGACGGAGTGCTGAAGACGGCTGCTACCAGGGGCGATGGAACGATTGGCGAAGAGATCACCACAAATGTTAAAACTATCCGCACTATTCCCTTGCGATTAAGAAAAGATGACTCTGATTCTTATAAACTAAATGATTTTGAAGTGCGCGGCGAAATTTTTATGAACATTGATGAATTTAAAAAACTGAATAAAGAGAGATCTGCAAATGGTGAAAAATTATTTGCTAACCCTAGAAATTCCGCTGCGGGAACACTTAAGATGCAGGATCCCAAAATTGTTGCTAATAGACCACTTAACAATTTTATATATTCTCTTATAAGTACTGAAGACAATCTTGAGACTCATCAAAAAAACATGGATGTTCTTAAAAAACTTGGATTCAGGGTTAATCCAAATTACAAAAAGTGCAAAAGCATTAAAGATGTAATTAAAGTTTGCAAAGAATTTGAATCACTTAGAGATAAACTTGAATATGAAATAGACGGTGCGGTTGTTAAAGTTAATTCGATTAAGCAGCAGAATTTACTTGGAAACATTGCAAAATCTCCAAGATGGGCTGTAGCATTTAAATTCAAAGCTAAGCAGGCATTTACTGTTATTAATAAAATAGTCTGGCAGGTAGGAAGAACCGGAGCAGTAACACCGGTTGCAGAACTAGAACCGGTTTTGCTTGCCGGCTCTACAATAAGCAGGGCTACTTTACACAACTTTGATGAAATTGAAAGAAAAGATATACGTGTAAGAGACAAAGTTGTGATAGAAAAAGGAGGAGATGTAATTCCCAAAGTAGTTTCGGTTGTACTTGCTGAAAGACCTGAAGGAAGCCGCTCCACTAAGCCGCCGGATAAATGTCCTGTTTGCAGCAGTAAATTATATAAGCCGGAAGACGAGGTTGCCTATTATTGCGAAAATCATTTTTGCCCTGCGCAGGTAAAAGGACGACTTGAACATTTCGCATCGAGGGGAGCAATGGATATCGAGGGACTTGGTGTTTCTTCGATAGATGTTTTTGTTGAAAAGGTTTTTTTAAATACTTATTCTGATATTTATAAACTAAAAAACTTGCGCTCAGACTTGATTGAAATGGAAAGAATGGGTGAAAAAAGTGTTGATAATCTTTTAAATGCAATTGAGATCAGCAAACAAAAACCGTTTGATAAAGTATTGTTTGCTTTGGGTATCCGGTATGTGGGTGCAGGCGTTGCCTCAAAACTTGCCAGGCATTTTAAATCGTTAGACAACTTGATGAGTGCCACCGAAGAGGAAATGACGGAAGCAGATGAAATAGGAGAGAGTATTAGCGGGAGTGTAAAAACATTCTTCGGCAATAAAAAAAATCTTAAAATTATTAATGAGTTAAAAAAAGCCGGTTTGAATTTTAAGTTAAGAGATGATATATATGAGAAGCAAAATGAAACCGCTTTTACAGGAAAAACTTTTGTTCTTACAGGAACGCTAAGTGAGTATTCACGCGATGAGGCATCCGCAAAGATCACAGAACTTGGTGGTAAAGTTACATCCAGTGTTACTAATAAAACAAATTATCTTATCGCTGGTGAAAAGGCAGGTTCAAAGTTTACAAAGGCAAAGTTGCTTGGAATTAAAATCTTAAGTGAAACCGATTTTATTGATTTATTAAATGAAGCCGTTAAAAAATGATGGGTCCTATAAAAGAGCAAGTAGCTAAATTTATTATAAACCAGAAACTGAAAGAGCATAAGTTCAGTGAACTGGATTTCTCCAGGATTTTTAAACGCTCCTATTCATACCTTGTATTGATGCCCAAAGATGATAAGGATTTTAGATATGCAGTTGAAGTTTTGAATTTTTTAAAGGAATCGAAAAAAAATGT
>CAZPSY010000014.1:0-11225 GCA_964589295.1 uncultured Ignavibacteriaceae bacterium | reverse complement strand
AACGAACCTGAAATTTCTTATCAGAATTTATTAAATTGTTTAAAAATGTTTTAAGGTATTTGAATGAATTTTGAAATAAAAAAGGAAAATGATATTACAATCTTCAAATTAAATGAAGAACGGCTTGACACCAGCATATCGGGACTCCTTAAGGGAGAGTTTACTCTTCTGTTAAAAGTAGAAGGTGCCAGTAAGTTTATTCTTGATTTAAGTGAAGTTAAAAGCTGCGACAGCTCCGGCTTAAGCGCTATACTTGTTGCTAACAGAATTCTTAATACAAATAATGGGCATATGAGATTAGCTGCACCATCCGAAAAAGTTTATTCATTAATAAAAATTACACAGCTGGATCGTGTGCTGCCTGTTTTTGATACCGTTGCCGATGCATTTGATGACTTAAAAAAAATCAGTTGATTTTCCTTAAAAATTTTTTAATATCATAAAAGCATCCGATAACTAAAAAGGATGCTTTTTTTATTATCCAACATAAAATGTTCGTTACTTTTAATAACTGAGTTAGAAAACATCTTCAGAATTTGGAAACCCGCATAATTGATTATATAATTATCATCACTTACCTGCTTGGAATTGCAATTTGGGGTATAATTTCAGGAGGTAAACAAAGAACCGCTAAAGATTATTTTTTAGGAGCAGAGAAAATTCCATGGTGGGCAGTTTGTTTTTCTATAGTTGCCGCAGAAACCAGCACACTTACTTTCATTTCTATTCCGGGACTTGCTTACTTAACTAATCTTAACTTTTTACAGGTTGCTTTAGGATTTTTATTAGGAAGAATAGTTGTCGCACGGCTTTTCCTGCCAGCATATTTCAAAGGCGAGCTAAAAACCGCATACACATTTCTTGAAATCAGGTTTGGAGGAAAAACAAGATCGTTTGCTTCCATAGTTTTTTTAATTACAAGAACAGCTGCAGACGGAGTTCGGTTATTTGCAACAGCCATACCGCTTTATCTTATCCTAAAAATTGATCCTGTAATTGCTATAATTATTATTGCTTTGGTTTCTCTTGTTTATACTTACACCGGCGGATTAAAAGGAGTTATTTGGGTTGATGTTATTCAGATGTTTATTTATATCGGCGGTGCAGCCCTGGCAGGTTTCTTTCTTCTTAATTCATTGCCCGATGGATTAGCAACTGTAATTAATTCTGCAGCAGCGGATAGTAAGTTTTCAATTATTAATCTTGGCTTCGATAAAAATATTACCGAATTTTTTAGTGAGCCCTACACATTATTTGCTGGACTGATTGGCGGAGCATTTTTATCTATGGCGTCTCACGGAACAGATCAACTAATAGTGCAGCGACTATTGGCAACAAAAGATCTTAAAAGTGCGCGCAAAGCAGTTATTGGCAGTGGTGTGATTGTGGTTTTCCAGTTTGCATTATTTCTTATAATTGGGGTTATGCTCTTTGCGTATTACGGTAAAATGGATATTAAGTCTGATGAAATTTTCCCCATGTTTATTATTGATGTGCTGCCGCCCGGTGTTTCGGGGATTATTATTGCAGGATTATTTGCTGCCGCAATGTCTACCCTTGCAGGTTCAATGAGTGCACTCTCTTCTTCTTCAATGATGGATTTATATACTCCGCTTTCCGGCAAAGTTTTAAGTGAAAAGAAAAAACTAAAAATCTCCCGCTTGTTAACAATACTTTGGGCAGGTTTGCTTGTACTCTCTGCCCTCATTTTTATGGGAAGCTCCCGCGCAGTGGTGGAAGTTGCGCTTAGCATCGCATCTTTTACTTACGGAGGATTGTTAGGTGTGTTTCTTTTAGGAATATTAATCACCAAAGCAAAACAAGAGGATGCCATTGCCGGTTTTGTTGCAGGTATTCTAGTTATGGTAACTGTAATTACACTTAATTTATTTGTTTGGACCTGGTTTACGTTGATAGGAGTGATAGCTACAATTTTTGTGGGCACATTATTATCTTCACTTGTTGATTCAAATAAAAATGAATCTAATGGATAATAATATATAAGAGGATTGTTAGTTCAGTATAAATAGTTACTAATATTTTTAAGTGCTGCTCCCTCCCTCCGTACAATATTTTCTTATGTAATGGTATGAATCGAGATGACCTTTGTTCATTGCCGTTTTTAAATCAGAACAGCATCCTTCGCGGTCACCCAAAAATTCCTTAGCCATAGCTCTTTCAAAATAAGCCTCAGCAAAGAGCGGGTTTAATTCCACAGCCGTTGAAAAACCCTCAATTGCACCATTATAATCCTGTGTTTTACTTTTCACCAACCCTATATAGTGAAAAGCCAGCGGATAATCCGGAACAGAATTTACATAGCTGGTAAAATCCTGCAGAGCTACCGAGTATTCTTTTATATGATACCGAGCAACTCCACGGTAGAAAAAAGCATTAACATTTTCGAGATTTGCGCTAATTGCGCTGGTAAAATCGCCAGCTGCACTTTCATAATTATCTAGTTTACATTTTACCAATGCCCTGCAATATAAAGTTACTGGATCATCACTTAAAATATCCAAAGCTTTACTGAATGCAGTAAGAGAATTTCTGAAATCGTTTTCTTTTGCTCTTGAAATAGCGCTGCTAAATGCAAGATTAAATTCATCGTTCGTGGAATCTGCCATCTTTTCTAATTTTAAGAGTTCTTCCAGGCAGTCTTTGGGCGGGAAAGTGTAGACCGGCGTTGTGTTGGGACTTATTTCTTTTTCAGCCACTTCTTCAGTTTCAGAATCTATTTCCAAATCAATTTCTGAATCAGTTTCGCTTTTGCGCTCTGGTTTACTTTCTACGTCTATACTATGCTCAAGCTCAATTCTCTCTTTATAGGTAAGCTTTGGTTTAAACTCTTTGCTGCCGCTTTTAACCAGATATATAATCAGCGCTGCTGCTGCTAAAACAAACAGTAATATAAGCGTAATTGACATAACGCACCTGCTGGTTTAGTTGTTAAAATTCTAATAAAACTTCCTGGAATATGAAATTTTCCTTTTAGTAACTAAAAACTAATAATTTTTTTTTATTTTTTCTCTATCATTTTAAAATAAAGATGAAAGTTTCATTAATTCAGACTTGTAACTTTTTTTAAGATGAATAAACAACTATACTGAATTTAGTTGTTCTAAAAAATAATAAAACGAAAGAACTAAGCTGGAATTTGTAGATTATTTAATAATAGCAGCCTATTTAATAATTTCTGTTTCAATAGCACTCTATTATTCAAAGCGTGCAGGTAAAGATACAAACGAGTTTTTCCTGTCAGGCAGGAATCTTCCCTGGTACCTGGCAGGCATTTCGATGGTGGCAACTACCTTTGCAGCAGATACACCCCTTGCGGTTACGGAATTAGTCGCTAAAAACGGAATAGCAGGTAACTGGCTCTGGTGGAATTTTGCCTTTGGCGGTATCCTTACCGTTTTCTTCTTTGCCCGGTTATGGAGAAGAGCCGGAATAGTTACCGAGGTTGAGTTTGCAGAGCTGCGCTATTCAGGTAAGCCCGCACGTTTCTTAAGAGGTTTCCGTGCATTGTACCTTGGTCTGTTTATGAATGTTATTATTATGGGCTGGGTAAACAAAGCGATGGCTTCCATACTTACCGGTTTATTTGGAATTCCTGAATCCCAGGTTTACTTTTTTGTTTTTGCGTGTATGCTTTTCGTTGCTTTTTATTCTGCACTTTCCGGTTTGTGGGGTGTTGTAATTACAGATGCCTTCCAGTTTGTAATTGCAATGACCGGCTGTATTATACTTGCTATCCTGGTTGTAAATTCTCCGGATGTTGGTGGAATTAGTGGAATGCAGGAGAAACTACCTGAGTATGTGTTCAATTTTTTCCCAACCATTTCTGATGTTGGATCAATGGGTGGTGCATTTGCATTAACTGTAGCATCTTTTCTTGCCTATGTAGGAATTATCTGGTGGGCTTCCTGGTATCCGGGTGCAGAGCCCGGCGGCGGCGGTTATGTTGCACAAAGAATGATGTCTGCTAAAGATGAAAAGCATTCACTTTTCGCAACTTTATTTTTCCAGATAGCTCATTACGCAATTCGTCCCTGGCCCTGGATAATAGTTGCACTTTGTACTTTAATACTTTACCCGGAATTGAGTGGTGAGGTAAAAGGAATGGGATATATCTATGCAATAAGAGATTATCTTCCTGCAGGTTTAAAAGGTTTACTGGTTGCAGCGTTTTTTGCCGCTTATATGAGTACCATTGCAACCCAGTTAAATTGGGGGGCTTCATATCTCATCAACGATTATTACAGACGGTTTTTAAACAAAGATAAAAATGAAAAACATTACGTAAAATCTTCCCGCATTGCTACAATGTTTTTAATGGTAATCTCTGTTATGGTTACACTTTTAATAACAAGAATATCCGGTGCCTGGGAATTTATAATAGAATGCGGTGCCGGTGTGGGTTTGGTTCTTATTTTAAGATGGTTCTGGTGGAGAATAAATGCATGGTCGGAAATATCTGCAATGATAACCCCGTTTGTCATCTACCCAATTATTTCAAATCTTGGTGTTGAATTTCCTGATACACTTCTAATCCTGGTCCCATCTACCACTATTATTTGGTTACTGGTAACATTTTTAACTCCTCCAACAGATGAAGCGGTGCTTTTCTCTTTTTATAAAAAAATTCATCCGGGCGGATTTCTCTGGAAGAAAATTTCCACCAAGCTACCTGGTGTTAAAAGTGATAGTAGTTTTTTGCGGATGTTTATTAACTGGTTATTTGGAGTTCTGTTGGTTTATTCTATATTATTCGGCACGGGTAAATTAATATTTGGCTACTATATGGAGTTTTTTATTTATCTGTTAGTAGCCATAGTTTCTGTTTATATTATTTATAGAAACCTTAGTTCAATTGGGTGGAAATCTGTGGTGGAATAATCCTGTATGAATAATACTGAAAGACTAAAAAACATAAAAATAATTGTTTCTGATCTTGATGGAACATTGCTTTCTGACAGCGGAGTGATTGGAATAGAAACGAAACAACTGATAAGCCAGTTGCAGGATTGCGGTGTTATTTTTGCGCTTGCTACCGGGCGGCTTCATTCTGCTGTTACCGGTATTGCAAAGGAGTTATCCATAAAATCACCGATAATATCTTTAGACGGAAGCATGATAAGAAGCATAATGGATGAATCAAGGATTTATGAATCATTTGTAAAAAAAAAGCATGTTAGAAGAGCACTCAAGTTTGCTGAAGAACAGCTTTTAAACATCGTGCTCTGTCACGATGAAGCAATTTATTATACGGATAGAAATTCGAATATGCCAATGTTATCCGATAAATACGGGGCAAAGTACAAAGAGGTAACTTCTTATGATAATTACATTGACAGAACCCTTGAAGTGGTTTTGTTCAGCGATGCTGCAAATTCTATGAGATATGTAAGAGACAGATTTTTATTCCCGTTTTCTATTGGCAGCAATATTTCATTTTATAAATCACACCGCCATCGTAATATTAGTTTTCTTGAAATTAGAAGATCGGGCTCCACTAAGGGGAAGGGTTTGGAAAGATTGTTAAAGCATCATAAAATAAAACCAAACCAGGCAGCGGTATTAGGAGATTGGTATAACGATATAAGTTTATTCGAAACAGGTGCCTTCAAAGTAGCAGTAGCCAATGCAATACCGGAAATTAAAAGAATGGCTGATATGGTAACATCTAAAAGTAATAACGAGCAAGGTGCCGCTAAATTTTTTAAGAAAGTTTTAAAAGCTAAAAAGGATTAACAAATGCCAGACTCTGATAAAACGGGTGAGCGAAAAGGTATTTTATTGAAGGTAATCATGGGTGTGATTAGCATCATTGTTATAACATTTATGTTTCCTAAAGGCGAGTCTTTAGAATATGAAATATCCGAAGGAGCAATTTGGCTTTATGATGATTTAATTGCACCGTTCAGTTTTCCTATAAAAAAGAGTGAAGAGATTTACAAAGCGGAAATAAGAGAAGCTGAAGGAAAAGTATTTCCAATATTTTTAAACTTGACTGAAATTCCCGGCAAAGCCGTGGATTCGATTAAGAGCTACGGTAACTATCTTATTCAAACTCTGGATCAGTTTGCTGAATCGGATACTGCTCCTATTTCTAATCCTACATTTTTAACTTCTGAATCATACACAAAGTTTAAAAATCTCCGCATACAGGAAAGAAACCTTGTTCAGGGAAACAACCCGGTTTTAAGAAATCTTTTCAAACAAGCGGAAATGATTCTTAATAGTATTTATAACAAAGGCATCCTTAGCATAGATTCCAACTTGCCTTTCAAAGATAGCATTGCCGTAAGAACCGGTTACATGGACAGGATTGAATCAACTGGAAATTACATCTTCTTTGATGATGCAAAGAACAATGTTTCGCGCGAAATAAATAAACTCAACTATCCTGAAGATATTGATAATGCACTTATTGAGTACACAATTTATTTTCTTTCTCCCAATCTTCAATATAGCACCGAATTAACCGATGAAGAAATTGAACAGGCGAAGAGTAATATTTCTAAGTATACAGATATTGTTAACGAGAATGAGAGGATAATTGCAAAACATGAACGGATCAGCAAGGAAACAAAACTAAAAATAGAATCATATAAAGAAGCAAAAGGTGAAGCCATTGGGGAAGAAGGATTAATGCTTCAGGGAGTTGGAAAATTTATTCATATAGCTTTACTAATATCTTTGCTCGTTATGTACCTCTACCTCTTCAGAAAACGGATATTTTATGATAACCAAAAGCTTCTTCTAATATCTATGCTGATTGTGTTCGTTTCCTTTATGACATTTCTTGTTAACCAGGTAAGTGTGCCTGCGCCGGTGCAGTTTCTTATTTTTATTCCTGCTGCATCTATGCTGCTTACAATAATGTTCGATTCGCGGGTTGGATTTTATACAACCGTAATTCTTACTTTAGTTACTGGTGCACTTAGAGGAAATGATTACACATTTATGGCGATGAATTTTATTGCTGGTGGAATTGCTGTTTACACTGTAAGAGATATTAAAAACCGTTCACAAATTTTCCGGTCATTCCTTTTTATTCTGCTTGGTTATTTTCTTACAATCCTTGCATTTGGTCTGGAAAGGTTTGCTCCGTGGGATGTTATGCTGATCGAATTTGCGTTTGCAGCTTCAAATGCTTTGATAAGTCCTGTTCTTACTTATGGATTATTAATCTTTTTTGAAAAGATGTTTAAGATTACAACAGACCTTACATTGTTGGAATTATCAAACTTCGATCGTCCGCTGCTTAAAGATCTTGCAAGAAAAGCACCGGGTACATTTAATCATTCCATGACCATAGGCACTATAGCAGAAGCTGCAGCAGAAAAAATTAAAGCAAATCCACTGCTTGCAAGAGTCGGGGCATACTACCACGATATTGGAAAAACTATTACACCACAAAATTTTGTAGAGAACCAGCTCGATAGTAATAACATTCACGAAAATCTAAAACCTGAGCAAAGTGTAAACCTGATAAAGAGCCATGTTCAGGAAGGTATTAACCTTGCGATTGAAAATGGATTACCGCGTGAAATAATTGATTTTATACCTATGCATCATGGTACATCTATTATGTCTTATTTTTATGAAAGAGCAAAAGAGCTGGATGGCGAAGATGAGGTAAATGAAAAAGACTTTAGGTATCCGGGTCCAAAACCGAACTCAAAAGAAACTGCCATAATTATGCTGGCTGATGGCTGCGAATCTGCAGTAAGATCTATTGAAGAACCTAACCCCACAAAGGTTGAAAATGTAATTGCTAACATTTTTAAATCCAGGATTGAAGACAAACAACTTGATGAATCTCCTATAACATTTGCAGATCTAACTAAGATGAAGGAAGCATTTATTGGCATATTACTCGGTCAACATCACCGCAGGATAAAGTACCCGAACCAGGAAGAAGTTGAAAAAGGAGTGAAAGAAGAAAAATCTGAGTAATGGAAATATTTCTGAAAGAATACTTAACTACTCTTAAACTTGAAAGAAATTTATCGGGCAACACGGTCTCTTCATATAAAAATGATATTTCATCTCTGCTAAGTTTCCTGGAAACATTTGGCATCACTGATCCTTCCTGCATAAATAAAAAAGATTTAAACTCATTTTTCTCGTCTTTAAATAAAACCGGATTAAGCAGCAATTCAGCTGCAAGGTATTACTCTTCAATTAAAGGTTTTTTCAGGTATCTCTTTATACAAAATTACATTAAAGAGAACCCGATGGAGAGAGTTTCTTCTCCAAAACTTAAAAAAGGTTTGCCGCTGGTTCTTTCGGTTACAGAAGTGGATTCCATTTTAGCAAGACCGGATACTTCAAACGTGCTTGGATTACGCGATAAAGCTTTGCTCGAATTGCTTTATGCTTGTGGTGTTCGCGTTTCAGAACTGCTTGGCTTAAAAGTTTCAGATCTTTTTTTTAATGAAGAAATGATTAGAGTTTTCGGCAAGGGGTCCAAAGAAAGGTTGGTTCCGGTAGGAAGATCGGCGGTAAAATGGGTAAAAGAATATTTAATTAAAAGCAGACCGATGCTGGAGAAAAAACATAAAAGTGAAAATTTTCTTTTCCTCAACCAAAGAGGAACAAAGCTTTCCAGGATGGGTATATGGAAAGTTGTTGATAAATATGTTAAAGATGCTGGAATAAAAAAGAAAATTCATCCTCATACTTTCAGGCATTCATTCGCAACTCATTTGCTGGAAGGTGGAGCTGATCTCCGTGCTGTTCAGGAGATGCTTGGACATGCTGATATCTCTACAACACAAATTTATACACATATTGACAGGGAATATATTAAACAGATGCATAAAGATTTTCATCCGCGTGGTTGAGATTGATGTTATAAGTATATTATTTCATTTAGCCAATTTAATTTTATTATAACCCGGTAAGTTTTTAATAAAATGCAGCACAATATAAAAATAAGTTACCTTGCACTTTTTATATTACTTACTACAGTAAGCTGCGATAACAAGCAAAATAAAAGCATAGATGAACAAGTCGATTCAACGAAAGTGTATAATACAATACCAATTGAAAAACGAGATCATTTTTTATTTGTTGGAATGTATTATGGGAAACCGGGTCTCCTCAATTATAATATTCAAAAACAAAAATATGAACCGTTGTTTGCAGTTGAGAAAGAATCTGTAATAAGTTTAAACTACAGCAGGGATCTTAATTCAATTTTCTTTTTGACAGCAGGAAAATCGGGCACACGCGGCGGATTACCCTTTGTTAATAAAGTTAAATTTTACCGCGTAAATCCTGAAAACCGGGCCGTTGAAATGATTGAGGATTTTGGAAACGGCAGCCAGTTACTTGCACAATGGAATGATGATGAAAATTACGAGGTTATTATTACTTCAATCGATAAAACCATATCGAGCTACTTTAATGTTGATAAAAAGATTTACAATACTTTTGGAAGATTGATTGATGAAAAAACCGAAACTTATGATATAATTAATGATGGATATCCTTCTCTAATTCCTAACCGAAGTTCAACGGCTTCACCTTCGGGTAAACATGGAATTGCTGCGGAAAGGGATTCAATTTTCCTAAAGACTGCAGGCGAAGACAACTTGCAGTTTGTAACTCAAGCTAACTATGAGATTAATAAAGTAGGCTGGAGTAATGATGAAGAATTTTTATTCTTCTCAACCATCACCCCGGATAGTGAATCTGTAAATATGCAAAAGCAATCGGAACTTTTTGTTTATTCTATTAATGGCGATTCATTAGTTTCCAAATGGGAAGGAACAGGCGTAAAAAACTATATTACTTTTAACAACCTGCTTGTTTTTGATGATGGATTAAATTACCAAAGCTTCATCAGTATTTATAATTACAAACAAAATGAGCTTGTTAAAACTGTAAGAATAAGAGGCGGCTGTGGAATTGTTAATATTCCTCGGTAAAGTTACTAATTTAAGTGAACCGGTTAACAATTCAGAATAATTAAACTATAATTTCAGAAGGATAATCCTTTTTGTTAAAAGAAAAATTTATTAAGCAAATAGATAAAACACTTCAGGTAATGTTTGTATTCTGGTGTTTAATTTTACCATGGTCTATGGCAGGAATGCAAATTGCTTTGGGCGCAGTTATTCTGCTTTCAATTCTGCTTTCGGTATTAAAGCGCCGTTCGCCGTTTATCTATCATCCGTTTTACATTTTTCTTGGCATTTATCTGCTAACCGATTTAATAAGCGCTAGTCGAACTGATGATGTAGTACACTCACTTAATTCTGTTTTTCAAAATGATTGGGTAATCTTAACAATTCCTTTCCTGGTTTCTTTACCAATAAAGGCACTCTGGAGGAAGCAAGGATTCAGAGTTTTGCTTCTTTCCGCTGCTGTTGCAGGGCTGTATGGAATATTTCAGTTTTTTTCCGGTGTTGATATTTTCAAGGGTGAAACTTTAACAGCGCAGGGAAATTTTTTTAGAGCTATTGGTGGATACGGTGGTTTTTATACTTATGGTGGCAACCAGTTATTTGCGTTTGCAGCCGCCTTCGCTTTTTTCATCCTGGCAGGTAATCAGAAAATTGAGCGATATGTATATCTTCTCTTTGCATCAATAATTTTTCTGAGCATTGTTGCGTCATTCACCCGCAGTGCATGGTTAGCAGTAATTTTTGTTATTCTGCTTGGGACTTTGATTGTAAATCGGAAAAAGTTTCTTTTCGTATTAGGTGGATTGATACTCTCCGGCGCTGTTTTATTTTTCCTGATTCCGGATTTGCTAAGCAGGTTTATTAGTATTTTTGATTTATCACAAAATGAGGGTCGGTTAACGTTATGGCTTACTTCCTGGGAAATATTTAAAGAAAATATATTCTTTGGGATCGGTCATGGTAATTTTTCTCAATACTTTGAAATGTTTAAGGTTCCCGGTTTTTATGATGCCACAGGTCATGCACACAATGATTTTATAAATGTAACTGTTTTAAACGGCATTGTTGGTCTCGCAGCGTGGCTGGCTATGTGGATAGCATGGTTCTATTTTGCGGTAAAAGTTTTTTCTAAAAATTTGTGGAAGGATGCAGATAAGAAAATTATTCTCTCTGCAATTCTGGGAATTTCGGGAATACTGGTAGCTGCTCTATTCCAATGTTTTTTTACCGATCTTGAGAATAACATTTTCTGGTGGTTCCTTGCAGCAACTACGCTGCAGATAATAGTTCAATCAGGAAAGA
>CAZPSY010000013.1:0-16718 GCA_964589295.1 uncultured Ignavibacteriaceae bacterium | reverse complement strand
TGAATTATTTAAAGAGTGATTGATCTTCACTTTTAAATTTATTTTTACCAAATCTTTTATAAGCCAATGCCGTCGCTTCCCTTCCCCTTGGAGTTCGTTGAATAAATCCCTGCTGAATTAGGAATGGTTCATAAACTTCTTCAATAGTTCCCGGGTCTTCATTTACTGCAACAGCAAGTGTGTTAAGTCCAACAGGTCCGCCATTATATTTTTCAATGATGGCAAGAATTATTTCTTTATCCATTTCATCTAAACCGTAACCATCAACTTCCAGTGCAGTTAGTGCTTTTTTAGATGTTTCGATATCAATTTTCTTCTTATCATCAAAATCTGCAAAATCCCTGGTTCTTCTAAGCAACCGGTTAGCAATTCTTGGTGTACCGCGCGAACGCTTTGCAATTTCGAGCGATGCATCTGTATCAATTGATGTTTCCAAAATTTTTGCTGATCTCATCACAATTTTTTGAATGTGTTCGGCGTCATAGTAATCAAGCCGAAACCGAATTCCGAATCTATCGCGCAAAGGCGAAGTAAGCATACCAGCTCGTGTGGTTGCACCGATTAAAGTATATTGAGGTAAACTTATCTGGATGCTCCTTGCATTCGGTCCGCTGTCTATCATAATATCAAGTTTATAATCTTCCATTGCGGAATAAAGATACTCTTCAACAACAGGACTTAAACGGTGAATCTCATCAATAAAAAGCACAGAATTTTTTTCAAGGTTGGTTAGAATTCCTGCAAGGTCTCCAGGTTTTTCCAATACAGGACCCGAAGTTACTTTAAGCTTAACATTCATTTCGTGAGCGATGATATAAGCCAGCGTAGTCTTCCCCAAGCCCGGTGGTCCGGTTAGAAGAGTATGATCTAAAGATTCCCCTCTTTTCATAGCTGCAGAAATAAAAACATTTAAATTTTCGGTTATACGCTTTTGTCCTATAAAATCAATTAAATCGTACGGGCGCAATGAATTTTCAAAACTCTTTTCTTCATCTGAAAGTTTTGTATCAGTATTAACAGATTTTCGCATAGCAGTTATTATTAAATAAAATTCCTTTTATAAAATTTAAGAAAAAGTTACTGAAAGTACTTCATGTTACAAGCTCTTTATTTTTAATTTTTAATTTGTGCAGGTAAAATACCATTAAAGTCATCAAAGAAAGCATTATGACTGCAGCACCAAATGCTTCCCAACCGTTAAAACTTTTAGCCCATAATTTGTTTATGCCCGGGTTCCATGCGCTGCCATAAAGAATAAGCAGGTGAACAACATAAATTAATAACGTGTTTCTACCGACTGTAATTAAAAATCCTGGAATACGTTCTACCTTTAATGCTATATAAGATACAGCTGCGTTGAGCAGCAACACAAACCCAACCCTGAACATAATTAATCCAGGGCTTTCCTGCGAAAAATAAAGCGGCACGTCAAAATAACTGAGCACAAAATCGCTAAGCACAGAAACCAAAATAAACAGTGTACCAAACAGTGCAAGCATCAAACTAAACTTTGCAGTTTTAAAAACCATCGGATGTTTTGCCAGATAACTGCCAAGCACTCCTCCCGCAATTACATAACCAGCCCAGGGGAAAAATGGGAAGAGCGAACCGGTTGCGGGATAAAAATATCCAGCCAGCGGATCAGGCATGAAAGAAACCCAGTTTATGCTATAAATAACTGGAGAACTAAAAAAAACAAGCCCGGCGGTTGCTCCAAAAATAGAGTAGCTATTTAGTTTAAACTTTTCTGAAATGAAGAGCAGAAACAAAACAGCTATTAAACTAGCGCCGATAAGGTGCAATACATCAACTGTAAAAAATATTTTCCAGGAACCCTCTGAAACACTGGCAAAATCTATTAACGTAAACGTAGGATAACGCAGCAGGTAACCGATTACTATTAGTAAGAATCCTCTTTTAATTCCTTTTTTAACCCTTGGATTATTATTAAACGGTTTGTTTACAGAATGGAACAGATATGTAAAAACAGTTCCGGCTGTAAACATAAAAATCGGAGCCGTCATCCCGCGCATAAAATACCAAACTGCATAGAAAGGCAGTTCAGGATTCCTGGAACCCTCCGCCAGCAGCACATTAATTGTATGCCCCTGAACCATTTGCAAAACTGCAAACGCCCTTATAAGATCGATGAAAATTATTCTATGTTTTTGTTCTGAATTGGACATCAACTGATTAAATTATCATATAAGCTAAATTTAGTAATAAAAATGTGAAAAGTGTTTATGAAGAGTACAAAAAGGATGGGAAATTCTAAGGAAAGTTTAACTATTAATAATCAATCAGCTAGCTCAAGTCGTCCTCTACAATTTTCTCTACTGTATACTTTGCTTTCAATTCACTCATAACATTCTCCATCCATTTCGGTGGTACGCACCATCCGCCTAATAACATAAAAATTAGAATGATTGTAAACACAACATATTGCAGGATTCTTCTTTTTAATCTGTTTATCTTTTTGCGCAGTTTCATTCTATTAAATATTACAACTAATTTTTTAATAACATATTAATGCAAAAAACCCCCGACACTGCCGGGGGTGAATTATCAGGGACTAACTTCAATCGATATTAATCGTTCTTAGCTTTGCCTTATCGTGTTTCGGAAGTCTAACCACCAACTGTCCGTTATCATACTTTGCTTCTATCTTTGTCTCATCAATTGTGTCTGAAATATTAAACTGCCTGTAGTAATTTCCAATTTCGTTTTCATTTAGGATGAATTTTTTATTAACAGCTTCGGTGTAATCAATCTTTCCAAAAAGTACCAGCGATTTATCATCAACTTTTACCTTAATGTTCCTTCTTGATATACCGGGCATGTTAGTTGTAAGAACAAATTCGTCAGGCATCTCAATTATATCTACCAAAGGTGTAACGTAGTTTTCATTTCTTAACAATTCATCAATCGATAGTTTGTTAGCCTCTTCTACAGATATTATCTCTTTATTTTCATTCATAATTATCCTCGGAAAAAATATTTTTTAAAAAAATCATTAGTTATAAATAACGGACATCAATTAGATGATGCCCGTTACATACTACTATTTACTTATCCTTATCCTTATCCTTATCATCTTCATCGTCAACAACTTCATAAGATGCATCCTGAACTTCTTCTTTTTCATCTGTCTTAGGTTCGCCCTGCTCGCTGCCCGGCTGAGGGCCTCCCTGCGTCTGCTGCTGGTCTCCGGCTTGTGAATAAAGTTCTGAAGCAACATCGCTCCATACTTTATTAAGCGAATCCGTTGCAGATTTCATCTGCTCGGTATTATTAGCAGCAATTGCATCTTCAACTTTCTTTATTTCTGCTTCCAGCTTTGTTTTGGAATCTGCAGAAATTTTATCTTTCATCTCTTCCATCTGTTTTTTAGTCTGGAAGACCAAGCTATCTGCCTGGTTTTTCACATCAACCTCTTCCTTTTTCATTTTATCTTCAGCGGCATGTTCTTTTGCATCATTCTTCATCTTTTCAACTTCTTCCTTCGACAGACCGCTTGAAGAAGTGATACTTATGCTTTGCTCTTTATTGGTGGCTTTATCTTTTGCATGGACATGCATTATACCATTTGCATCAATATCAAAAGTAACTTCGATTTGTGGAATGCCTCTGGGAGCAGGTGGAATTCCATCAAGATGGAACCTTCCGAGAGTTCTGTTATCTCCTGCCATCGATCTTTCACCTTGAAGAACATTTATTTCAACTGATGGTTGGTTATTAGCCGCTGTTGAAAATATTTCGCTCTTTTTTGTTGGGATGGTTGTGTTCGCTTCAATCAATTTGGTCATTACACTACCAAGTGTTTCAATGCCTAATGAAAGAGGTGTAACATCGAGAAGTAATACATCTTTAACATCACCCGTTAAAACACCACCCTGTATTGCGGCACCAATTGCTACAACTTCATCAGGGTTAACACCTTTATGAGGATCTTTACCAAAAAGATTCTTTACCAATTCCTGAACCATTGGGATCCTGGTTGAACCACCAACTAGAATTACCTCATCAATTTCAGAAGCCGGAATACCTGCATCTTTAATTGCCTGTTCACATGGAACTTTCGTTCTATCAACAAGATCGTGAATCAACTGTTCAAATTTTGATTTGGACAAATTGATATTTAAATGTTTTGGTCCTTCCTGTGTTGCAGTTATAAATGGAAGATTTACATCCGTTGAGGCACCGGAAGACAATTCGATCTTAGCTTTTTCAGCAGCTTCTTTAAGTCTCTGCAATGCCATAGGATCTTTACGCAAATCTATACTATCCGATTTTAAAAACTCATCAGCAAGAAAATCAATTACACGCTGATCCAAATCATCGCCGCCAAGGTGTGTATCGCCGTTAGTAGATTTAACTTCGAAAACACCTTCGCCAAGCTGCAGGATGGAAATATCAAAAGTACCGCCGCCAAAATCGTAAATAGCAATTGTTTGATCCTTCGTTTTCTTATCCAGTCCATAAGCAAGTGCCGCTGCAGTTGGTTCGTTGATTATTCTTTTTACAGTTAATCCTGCAATCTCGCCCGCATCTTTTGTTGCCTGTCTTTGCGAATCATTAAAGTAAGCAGGAACCGTTATAACTGCTTCAGTAACTTCGTGCCCAAGATATTCCTCGGCAGTTTTTTTCATCTTCTGAAGAATCATTGCACTAATTTCTGGCGGGGAATAAACCCTGTCTTCAATTTTTACGCGGGCAGTTTGATTGTCACCTTCTACAACTGTATAAGGAACCTCACCCATTTCAGTATTTACTTCATTAATTTTTCTTCCCATAAATCTTTTTATGGAAAAGATTGTGTTTTGCGGATTGGTAATTGCCTGTCGTTTTGCAGGCTGACCAACAAGTCTTTCGCCATTTTTTGCAAAAGCTACTACAGAAGGTGTAGTTCTTCCACCTTCCGAATTAGGTATTACAACCGGTTCATTACCTTCCATAACGGATACACAGGAATTTGTTGTACCTAAATCTATTCCTATAATTTTACTCATTATAAATTTCCTTTTTTAAATAGAACGGCAGCTATAAAACTGCCGTTTTAATTTATTTATTTAATTTCTATTACTCTTTCTTTCGGTTCTTCTACCTTCTTCTTACTAATTGTTATTGCAAGAATACCATTTTCAAATTCTGCTTTAATGTTTTCAGAATCATAATCTTTGGAAAGTCTGAAACTTCTGTTGAAAGAACCGTGATAAATTTCACTTCTTAATATGTTCAATTCATCTTTACTTTCTGTTTCCTTTTCTCTATTGCCGATGATACTGAGCAAACCATTTTCAACGACGAGTTTTACATCTTCCCTTTTCAATCCGGGAAGCTCAACATTAATTTTTAATTCTTTCTCAGCTTCAATAATATCTACGCGTGGAAAGAACGCAGAATCTGATCCAAAATAATCGGGCATTTCGCCAAACATTCTTTTTACTGATCTGTTCAGATTTTCGTGATCAATCCAGGGTCTGAATTTTACTAGTGTCATTTTTTTCTCCTTTATGATTTAATTATTTTGTTTACTTTATTAATCTCCATATACATTCCAAATGATATGCCATATTTTTGAGATGCTTGTAACTTCTTTCATTACAAAGGATTACAGTAAGTAGCAAGTTTTTGCCTCTCTCCAACACTGGCAGACATATTGTCATAATGACATCACAGCATTTCATAATTGTCAGCTAATACGACAAATTGAAGAGTGTTGAAAAAAATCATTATTTTGATAATAAAAGAGGAGAAAGTTTTGTTTAATATTGAAATTTTTGATATTAAGATGGATACTGATTTTGTTGGGCGCAATTTCATCTATACAGATGAAATATCTTCAACAAATTCTGAACTCCTTTCGCAAAAAGAAAATTATATAAATTCCGGTACCGTTTTACTTGCCGAACATCAGTTGGAAGGAAAAGGAAGAAAGGACCGGCAGTGGATTAGCGCTAAAGATTTAAATCTAACTTTTTCTATTTTATTGATTGATGATATTGCTCCAGCAAATCAGGTGAATATTATTAACCTTGCAACATCTTTAGCGGTTGCTACATCAATAGAAAATTTATACCAGTTGCGACCAGAATTAAAGTGGCCCAACGATGTGCTGATAAACAGGAGGAAGACAGCGGGTATTTTACTTGAAACTTCGGTTCAAGGGGAAAAAATTGAACGGCTTGTAGTTGGGGTTGGGATAAATGTGAATCAAAAATCCTTCCCGGGAAAATATAATTTTCCGCCAACATCAATTATGCTGGAAGCTGGAAGGGAGATTGAAAGAGAAGCCCTGCTTGCAGAAGTATTGAATAATTTTGAGGAATTTTTGCATACTGCCATTTCAAATCCACAGCAAATTCTTAACGACTGGAAATTAAAATGTAACATGATTGGCGACAGGATAAAGATCATTGAGAAGGATAGAACTATTGCAGGAATTTTTGATGATATTGATGATAACGGATTTTTAATTTTAAGACGCGGTGATAAATTGGAAAAAATTCATTTTGGTGATGTTAGTCTTGAATTATGATTCTTGCACTAGACATTGGTAATACAAATATTAAAGCCGGTTACTTTTTAGAGAATAAGCTGAATGATGTAGTAATTTTTAGAAACCCGGATGAGCTTTTTGATTCAATAAAACTTTATGAATTTAACCGCGCTGCAATAAGTTCCGTTGTTCCCTCTTTAACGGTAAGAGTTAAAAATTTCCTTGAAGAAGAATTAAAATTAAGACCGTATGTAATTTCCAATGATTCGCTATTCAATTTAAAATTACATTATAAAACTCCCGAAACATTAGGTATTGACCGCATTTGTTCGGTAGAAGCAGCATTCGAAATATTTAATAATAGTAAGGATTTGGAGGAAGGAATATTTCTTTTAACTATTGATTTTGGAACTGCAACAACAATTAATATTGCTGCTCCACCCAGTAATTTTATTGGCGGATTAATTGCCCCGGGTATAAATACCATGTTTGATTCACTTAATAGTAAAACTGCGCAGCTTCCAGGTTTAAATTTTTCTGATTATAAATCATTAATTGGCGAGGATACGAACTCATCAATCGCAAGCGGAATAATTACAACTACCGTGGGAATGATTGAGAAAACAATAAATCATTTAAAAGAAAAGTATAGTGCTAAAGTTATTAAATGTTTTATTACCGGAGGGAATGCAAAACAGGTTCAATCATTTCTTCCTAAGGATTTTATTCTAGATGAAGCACTTGTATTAAAGGGAGTGAATAGAGTATATAATCTGAACAGATAAATTTAAATTTTTATTTTTACATTATCGATCAACCTTGTTTTACCAATATAGCAAGCAATAAGTATATAGTATTCATTCCCTTCCACCAGATTATCCTGCTTTTCAAAACTTTCCGCATCAACAATATTTATATAATCCAAATGGGCAAATACCGCAGTGTTTACACAATCCACCATTTCGGATAGAATAACATTTGTTCTAATCTCACCACTTTTGATTTTTTCTTCACCAAGTTTAAGTGCTTTATTCAAAACAAGTGCATCCAGCCGCTCACTTTTACTTAAATAAGAATTCCTTGAACTCATTGCCAACCCATCTTTTTCTCTTACTATAGGGCACACTACAATTTCTGTTGGCTGCTTAAGATCTTTTACCATTTGAACTACAACCGCTGCCTGCTGCGCATCCTTCTGCCCGAAAAAAGCAAAATCGGGCACAACACAATTGAAGAGAATAGTTACTACAGTAGTTACCCCTCTAAAGTGAGCGGGTCGTTTTTCGCCTTCAAACTTGCAGGTAAGACGTTCTACAGTAACAAAAGTCTGAAAATTCCGAATATAAATTTCTGTTTCGCCTGGTAAGAAAAGATAATCAACCTCCTCTTCTTTAAGTAAGATTTTATCTTTTTGCAAATCGCGAGGATATTCTGATAGATCTTCTGTAGGTGCAAACTGGGTGGGATTAACAAAAATAGAAACGAAAGTTACATCACACTTCTTTTTAGATTCTCTTATTAGTGAAAGGTGCCCTTCATGTAAGAAGCCCATGGTAGGTACAAATCCAATACTCTTCCCGGATGATTTTAATCTTCGGGATAAGTTCTGAATTTCACTTGCTGAAGTGATCGTTTTGATAATTACCTTAATAGACTAAATCTAAGAGGGTGCTGATGGTATGTTTTAAATTTTGCCGGGGAGAAACAATATCAACAAAACCCTTATCCAGCAAAAACTCTGATCTCTGAAAACCTTCTGGTAGATCACGCCCAATCGTTTGTTTAATAACTCTTGGTCCGGCAAAGCCTATTAAAGCTTTAGGTTCGGCAATGTTAAAATCTCCAAGCATTGCATAACTTGCAGTAGTTCCGCCTGTTGTAGGATCGGTAAGCACAGAGATGTAAGGAATTTTTTCTTCAGAAAGTCGTGCCAGTCGTGAACTGGTTTTTGCAAGCTGCATAAGAGAATATGCACCTTCCATCATTCTTGCACCACCGCTTGCAGATACTAGTACCAGCGGGATCTTGCTCTTGTATGCTTTGTCTGTTATACGTGCAACTTTTTCACCAACAACGGAACCCATGCTGCCGCCAATAAATTTAAAATCCATACATCCGAAGGCAATATTTTTCCCTTCCAGTTTTCCTGTTCCAATTTTTATTGCATCGTACAACCCAAGTTTTTTAATTGTGGAATTAACTCTGTCCGTATATTTTTTTGTGTCTTCAAATTTCAGAGGATCGGCGGATCTCATTTTACGGTGCATTTCTTTAAAGCTGCCTTGATCCAGTAAGATATTAATATATTCCTGGCTTCCAATTCTAAAATGATGTTCACATTTCAAACATGTCCACAGGTCTGCCTCAAGCTGCTTTTTATGAATTATCTCTCCACAGCCGGGACACTTTTCCCACAAACCATCGGGCAGTTCTTTTTTCTGTGTGTCGGGTGAAATATTTTGTTTTGACCTCTTAAACCAGGGCATAATTAACTTTCTTTTTCAACATCAGCATAAACAGTCAATATTTTTGTTGGGTCGCGGGGATCATTTGATTGAATTGTTATAGTGCGGCTCATCTTACCGCTTCGGTTTTTTGTATCCAGCTCAACTTTTAGTGTACCTTCAGCTCCAGGTTCCAGTTTTTCGCTGCTTACAAGCGCGGCAGTACAACCACAAGATGTTCTAACATCATTTATTTTTAGTATTTCTTTTCCTGTATTGAGAAAGGAAAATGTGTATTCAACAATGTTGCCTTCTTTAACCTTACCAAAATCGTGCTTGGTTTCTAAAAAATAAAGTACCGGCACATTTGCTTCCTGGTTATCTGATTTAATAACAGTTGCGGTAATGGTTAATATTATCCGTGGGTTTTCCGGATCGTTGCTTTGTACTGTGATATTTTTTTTCTGTGCTCCGTTTCTCCCTGCGGAATTAAAAACAACTTCCAGGTTTGTTGACTCACCCGGGGCAAGCTCATTTTTTTCGGGTGTTGCAGCAGTACAACCACAAGATGCCTGTACATTTTCAATTACCAAGAGATCGCCGCCATTGTTGGTAAGTACAAATACATGGGTTACTTTATCACCCTGAGTTATTTTACCAAACTCATGCTCTGTTGGCAGTACAAGTAATTTTGGACCCATAAGCTGTGCAAAACCAGCAACAGAAATGGTAATAATCAAAAATAAAATCTTCTTAATCATGCTTTCCTCTCTTTTACAATAAAATTTTTCAGGTAATTTGGTTCCAGATAATCATAGTCACTACTTTTTCTTTCTTGCCCAAACCTTTCAGCCCATTTTGCAATGTAAAGCGGATCAGGAGAAAAGGGGAAATGATTACCCGTTTCAGTTTCAGGATTTACCATCTTTAAGGCATTACCAAAAACTTTTATTCCTTCAATACTCTTTTTAAGATCTTCGAGCTTTAATATATCCAATTTATCTGCAAATATATAACTATCGGAAGTAATTGTAAACTTTGCAAAATATACCTCATCTTTATTCACTCTATTTGCAATTGCGAATTGGGTGCCTTCGGGCAGAATTTGCGAAAGCTGGTAAGCGAGAGCTTCAAATGTGGGAACCGGGATTATAGGAATTGATGCACCGTATGCAATTCCCTTTGCTGCAGACATCCCAATCCTTAAACCGGTGAAGGATCCGGGACCTTCGGAAACTGCTATTGAATCTAAATCAGCTGCTTCAATTTTTGCTGTGTTAAATAAATATTCAACCGATTCAAACAATTTTTCTGAGTGTGAATGCTTTAGGTTAATTGTGCTGGAAAAATACTTTTCATCAGAAAAGTAGATAGCAGCACCACACAGCGTTTCTGAGGTTTCTATGGCAAGAATCGGTTTATTCATCTGTTTATAATTCTAAATTTTTGGCAGATGGAACTCGCATCAGAATCATTTTCTTGCGTGTAAGTAATCTTATAAGCTCGTTTCATATCAACATATTTTAAAATTAAATTCTCTCGAAAAATCTTCATTTAAAAAAATATCTATTTCCAACCTCTTCCTGGGCAAAGCTGCGGGGAGTAAATTTCCCCACTCAATAAAAACTATTGCTTCATCTTCATTTAGATAATCCTGCCATCCGATATCATACAGTTCTTCAATATTCTTCAACCTGAAAAAATCTGCATGATAATATTTAATTTTACCTTTGTACTCATTTATAATAGCAAATGATGGACTGCTAACGGTATCTACTCCAAGTTTTAGAAGAGTTTGTTTTATAAAAAACGTCTTCCCTGCCCCAAGCTGTCCGTTTAAAACAATTACATCACCGGGACTAATTCCATCAGCAAATTCAGAAGCAAGCTTAGCTGTTTCTTTCTCGCTCTTTACGGTTGTAGAATATGGTAGTTCCAATCTGTTACTTTGGCTCCATAGTAATAACAGGTAAAATCATCTCTTCCATAGATATACCACCATGCTGAAACGTATCTTTATAATGAGTAAGATACTTATGGTAATCTGTAGGGTAGACAAAATAAAAATCTTCCTTTGCAATAATATAATTTATTGTAACACCTCTTCTTGGAAGTTTATACTCATCAGGATTTTTAATGTAGATGGCATGCTTATCATCAACTTTAAGATTCCTGCCGTATTTAAATCTTAAGTTAGTGGAAGCTTCCCTGTCACCTAAAACTTTTGCACCTCTTAACGATCGTATACTTCCATGATCGGTAGTAATAACAATTTTTACGTTATCCATTTTAGCAAGCGATTTAAAAGTGCCAAGCAATGATGAATGCGTGTACCAGCTGTTTGTAAGAGAGCGGTAAGCGGATTCATTGGGTGCTATCTCTTTTAAAATATCTGAATCGGAACGCCCGTGCGCAATCATATCAAGGAAGTTAACCACAACAGCAGTAAGCTGGTTGTTCTTATAAGATAATATGTTCTGCTCAAAATTTCTACCAACTTCAGGATCAATTATTTTGATATACTTCAGTTCTTTCTTCAGGCTAATTCTTTTCCTATCGAGCAATAATTGAAGCAATTCCCTTTCATACTTATTCATACTTTTTTCATCATCTTCTTTGCCGTGCCAAAGATCAGGATAATATTTTTCTATCTCCGAAGGATATAAACCGCTGAAAAGTGAATTGCGGGAGTAGGGTGTAGCAGTTGGCAAAATTGAGAAGTAATAATCTTTCTCGATATTAAAAAGTTCAACCAGGTGCTTTTCCATTACCAGCCACTGATCCAACCGGAGACAGTCCAGCACAAAATAAAATACTCTTATATTTTCATCTTTAAGATGTTTAAGTACATAGTTTTCGGTAATTTCAGTGGTAAGAGTTGGCGTATCAACATCTCCCTCCGAATTGATCCAATGTTTATAATTTTTTTCAACAAACCTGCTAAATTCTTTATTGGCTTCTTTACGCTGATCAGTTAGTGTTTGACTTAATCCAATATCAGGATGCTGATCAAGTTCCACATCCCAGTTAACCATTTTTATATAAGTTTCAGTCCATTCAGCAAAATCCATTTCACTGCTAAGCGCCTGCGAAATTTGATTGAAGTCCTGCAAATAATCTTTAGTAGCATACTGCCCGGAAATTTTTTTCCCTTCTAAAATCTTTTTACAAACCAGCAGTACCTGGCTTGGATTTACCGGTTTTGTAAGATAATCGCTTATCTTTCCACCTATTGCTTCATTCATTAACGATTCTTCTTCACTCTTGGTAATCATAACAATAGGAATATTCGGATTTATGTCTTTAATAAGCGCAAGCGTTTCCAATCCTCCCATCCCTGCCATCATTTCATCCAGAAAGATTAAATCGTAAGGTTTTTCTTTAACTGCAGAAACTGCATCCTCACCATTAGTAGCCGTATCAACTTCATATCCTTTTTCAGTAAGAAAAATTACATGAGACCTTAACAATTCAATCTCATCATCAACCCATAATAATTTTGTACCTGCCATATTTGTGATCAATCCTTATAAAAAATGAGTTTTAAAAACAGTTTAAAAACTGAAAAATTATTTAATAGAAGTAGCGAAATATATTAACCCCTTACTGAATTACAATATTTACATCCAGCCCTGCTTCGTTGGTTGTAGTAGGAGGAATTCTTGCTGCACCTTCCGGTTCAACAGTTGAACGCTTATAAAAAATGGAGAGTGAAACTTTTGAACTGATTGTGTACTTAATTCGCGGTTCAATCGTTATTCGTGTAGTTCCATCTTGTGGAATACCTTCCTCGGTAAAGTTGTTCATTTCGAACCTTATAGTTGAATTACGGGTGCTGGTATAAGAAAGTAAAAACTCTATGTCATTCTTTAATGCTATTCCGAAGAGCGGCAATTCAAACCCTGATTTTGAGTAGCCAGCCGTAAAACCGATATCATTAGAAAGTGTTTCGGTAATGTTTGTTGTTGAAAGCCCAAGATCATAGCTGTTCCTGGAAGAAAATTTAATATTTCCTGTAAGATTTCCACCCCACAACTGTCCGAATGTTATATTCACTCCGATTAACGGCGCAAATCCGAACTCAATTCTTTGAGTTTGGATTTCCTGGTTCCCTTCAGGTGAAAGTTTCCATCCTTCAGTATAAGTTGAAGTATAGGCATGATCCAGTGAAATTCTCTCTGCAAGAGATTTAAAGAAGAGAATTTTTTCCAGACCATCCCACGATATTCTCCAGTTAGGACGCGGAATAAATTTAGTAACACTACTAAAAGTGGGAATTGTTGAAACAAGCGGGAGAGTCTCAAATCCTTTTGTAAACGCATCCGAAAGAGATTGCCTCGGGTCTTCAGCATTTGGATTATACAATGCGTTGACCTTTTTTATGCCCGTATCTACGAAAGGAAGAAGCCCGGAAGGAAGAGATAAAAATGACCGGGTGAGACTTCCTGATGAAGTTACGTTGCTAATTGTTACGGTACCAAACTCATCTGCCCGCAAAGTTGTTGTCTTATTCAGGGACCAATTTACATTCCAGTTAATATCAAGTTTTGCTCCTTCCCATAAAGGGCGGGCTGTTTTAACATCGATGCCATTCTGTTCAGAAAACACATCGCTAAGATTTGTATTTTCCGAAAATGCACGCGGACCAACATCGCTACTTAAGCCAAGCTGGAAGGCTCTTGACGGTCCGTTATCAGGATTCTGAGAAAAAGCCCAGAAGTTTGCAAAACCGCTTCCATAGCCTTTTATGCCAGATTTAGAAACACTGTTATTATGAGAAAAATTAATATTAATATTTTCCCAATCGAAAAAGACCGCTTTCACCGCAGATCTTAATAGGAGCAAAGCCCGGGTAACTGCAGAAGATTTTTCCGGAGGAGTAACAATGGTTACGGTACTATCTTCCGTTCCAATAATTGCTTCCTTTTCATCTTCGTTTTTATTGTTACTCTGTTCGGGTTCCGTATCATCAACGCTGGTGGTAAAAAGCGGCTCGGTTAAAGATTTCCATCGCAAAATCATCCCTGCGGTAAATCTTCTTGAGTACCCAGCACTTCTTCCAAGCAATTCCTGTCGAAGATCAAAATTCCATTGGTATTGAACGGAGTAACCCGCATTAAGCGTAAAGTACCTGTTAATATCCCATAAAGACGGCAGTTTTGGTGATGTTCTAAAATCAAGGGATTGTTGGTACCTGAAATCTTTTCCGAAACCTGCACCTCCAAAAATATCATTCCAGATATCAGATTCTGTCCTGTCGTCACCAAACTGGCTTTCTAACAAATGTGCAAGAGATGAATTTATTGTAACGCTATAATTTGTGCTGATGTTTATCAAACCACCTTCTGTAAGCCGCCAGCCAAAATTAAATCCCCTTGAAGTTGAAAAATCTCTTGCAACAATTTCATTTGTTGGGATGTTATTCCGTGGACGGGTTTTACTACTGTTCCTGTTTCTTTTTGCAGATATAACTGCAGCAAAATTTTGCGGGGTAAAATATATTTTTGCATCCTTATAATCTTTAAAGAGCTGGAACAACGCCCCGATAAGAGGAAGATCTGCTAACTTTATATAAAGATCAGGGTTAAGATTAACATTGTAATTTACATTTGCATTCCATACCCAGTTAAAACTTTCTGCAACAGTGGGACTGCGGCTAAAAGAATTATTGTAATTAAATCCAAATGCTAACGCATTCCACGAATCATTTATGTACCAGGCATCCGTTGGAATTTTTAATTGAATATTGCCTGCAGAAATTGTGTTGGAAACATTAAGTGTCTGGGTTTCGTTTATAAGCTGCTCAGGTGTTTTTTGCTGCTGATTGCTAATCGAATCTGGCGCATTTTCAATCTGTCTAACTGCTTCTTCCACCAATACATCAGTTCCGGGAATGTACAGCGGTTTACCAATCGATTCAGTATGAGAATAATTTATTTTCAGATTACTTTCCCGCATATTTATCGGCAGCAATTTTAAAATATTAATATCAGTAGAAACTGCCCAGTTGCGGCTTTCCACCCTGGAGCCGAACCTTTCTGAAAGCCGGTGGAAGAAGGCATTCCTTTCACTCATATTAAAATTAACAGTTAGCAGGTCTGCTAATTTTAGAGAAGATGAAAAACTGTATGCCCAGCCGGGTGAATCATCTGCACCTATTACTCGTAACTCGTTAATCCAAACTTCACCAGAAACCGGTATACTACTGACATCACTTAGATTGAAAATGCCGACCGATAAAAATTTAACTGATGTTAACGTTGGATTACCTCTGACACGATAAAAATGCCCTGGTCTTTCCGGAACAGGTACAGTTATAAACCCTGTAGAAGTATCTTTAGCTGCCTGCTTTACGGCAGTTAATTCATCAAACAGAATTGAGATGCTGTTCCATCCCGGAGCTACCGGCTGCCTGTATTCGTAGTAGTTACTTGTATCCGTTCCAAACCTGAAAAACACTTCCGAAGAATGTTTACCAGTAATGGGGTCTACATAGGAAACTGAACCAAAAGATGTATCAACATCACCATGAATAAATAATTTCATTTCTTTGTAATTAAATACATCTAGCGGTCGGAAAAGATATTTTACTGCTTCGCGGGATTCTCCTACAGGCAAATCAGTTAAAATAAGATTTAATGACTGCTCGTTTCTAAAAACTTCCTGGTCCGGTTGTGTTCTATCTCTTTCCTGGAAAACTCCAGGCGGGCTTGTGTATTCCTGGCTTTCCTCAAGACTAACAACAGAAATTGAAAGTACTGAATCTTCGGATACAAGTTTTTGCCATTGGCTTCCCACAAGGTTAAATTCAGTAATCCTGAAATGTATGATAGAATCAGAACCTTGTGTAAAAAGCCGGATTGTTTCTACATTTGCAAAACTTGGATTGCCAACTATAGATGTAGTATCTTTAATTGGAATCCTGTACAAATACCAATTACCTTCACCGAGTCCACTTCCAGCAATGACGAAAGGATTAGTTGCACTGTTCGTATCGAGCGGAATCTTATACCTGAAGTAACTATTCACATTATCAAGATTGCCATTTCGATTAAGATCTTCTGTATCAGGCAGCAAACCAATGTCTGTTAATACAGCATTACCCTGAGTACCGTTAATGCTAAAATAATCATCTCTGAATCCGCCGGAAGTTTGAACAAATGCAAAATTATCTCCAGTGGGATCTGATTTACTACTACCGGACTGAGTTCTTTCTTCAGCATCAAAGATGCCATCAATCCCTGTGTCTTCTCCCTCTTCCATCGCATCATTTCCATTTTTATCTTCAGTGTCGAGTAAATTATTAGGTATCACATCCTCGCTAATAAGTCCCATGTCAAGGTAGAGGGAAGCAGTGTCCGGGGCATCCACAATTTTCATCCAGAACTCAATAAACTCAACATTCTGTTCTATAAGGTTATTTGCGGTAGAGGACAATATCTTTTGCATACCTCCCCAGGTTAAAGCAGGATCACCCAATTCGGGTTCCCAGTTTCTAGTTCCAGGGGTATCGGGCATAAAAACATAATCCATCACAGTCACCTGCTGGTCTTCCCTTGCAACCTGCTTCCTGTCACCAAATATCTGCTGTACGGTTACATCTGATGGTGTAACAGTAAACCAGAAACTTTTAGCTTTATAGCTCATTCTTTCCAGTCGGTCAATCTCTGGAAGAAAAGGTAGATCTTCAGGCGGGCTTGTATCTTTCCAGCCGGTATAACCAACACCCACTGGTATTATTCTTTTTGCTCCTTCAAAGTCATCAATATATGCAA
>CAZPSY010000012.1:0-16885 GCA_964589295.1 uncultured Ignavibacteriaceae bacterium | reverse complement strand
ACATCAATATTCATTTCTTTAACATCAATTTTAATTGCTCCGGCAGTTTGACTTGCATCAATTGCAAAATAAATTCCTGCTTCACGGCATATCTTTCCAACTTCACCAACCGGTTGGATTGTTCCAATAACATTTGAACCATGGTTAAGTATAACCAGCTTAGTGTTTTTCCTGAACGCTTTTTTAACATCATCAGGATTGATGTATCCCTTTTCATCAAAAGGGATGTAAGTTACTTCTATTTCTCCTGCATGTTTTTTATGGTACAATGGGCGTAAAACAGAATTATGCTCAACATTACTTGTGATAACATGATCGCCGGGATTAAGCATACCACTTATAATCATATTTAAAGAATCGCTGGCATTATAACTGAATGTTAAGTGATCTGGATCAGTTCCGTTAAAAAATTTGGTTAGCTTTTTCCTTGTCGTATTTACAACTTCTTCAGTTTCTAAAGACATATCATAGCCGGAACGACCAGGGTTTACACCGTTCTTTTTGTAAAACTCATTCATGAAATCGTAAACTTCAGGAGGTTTTGGGAAGGTTGTTGCGGCATTATCCAGGTAAATTATTCCATCCATGTATTTCATCCATAAATGTGAAAGAAAGAAATAATACTTATGTAAATCTAATTGAATTGAAGCTTAAAACAGAATTGAAAATTAATCGATCAGCATGAATTTGATTAATTGGTTTCAGTGTGTTGCTATCATCAAAACAATTTATTTTAAAATGAATTTAAAAGAAATCTCTTATGTAGGTTGAAAACATTTATTTCTCACTTCATTAACCACATTTCGATTACATTAACTTAAAAGTAATTGATTTTAATTGTCTTCCGGTATAATTTACAATAGCAAGCATCAAAGTTTTTACACAAGAAATACGCGATGTTACAAAGTAGAATCGTTTTCAAATATTCCTTATTAGGAAATTCATTTTAATAATTTATCTCGTTTTTTTGTGATACTCTCACTATTGTTTGGAGCTTAGAATATGATCATTATTTATTTACTCACTTATTTTTCAATCCTGGTATTTTTTCTTTTAGTTATTTCGAAAATATTTAAATATGCGAGTGCACCCATACATGTAAGATGGGAATTATATCCTGTTGCTCATGAACCTAAGCGAAGTAAATACGGAGGTTCATATTTTGAAGAGGCAGAGTATTGGAAAAAGAAAAGGCAAAAAAATCATATCGCAGAACTGTGGGCAATGTTTGAAGAAATAATATTTTTAAAAGGAGTTTTTCTTCATAACAAAAAGCTCTGGGTTTTCTCTTTCCCGTTTCACTTTGGATTATATTTAATAACAGGTGTTACTGCTCTTATATTTTTATCGGCTATTCTTGATATTTTTTCTATCTCAAGTTTATATACAATTCAAGGCGGGAGCGAAATATTTCTGTTTAACCTAATTAATATTTTAGGTTTCGCAGGGCTTGCATTAACTTTTATTGGAACTATAGGTTTGTTGATTCACAGAATGACTGACAATAAGTTCAAGTTCTACAATACGCCGATGGAATTTATAAACCTGTTTTTCATTTTGATTTTAGTCATAAGTGTTTTTCTTACCCTTATTTTTTCTAATCCTTCATTTATTATGAGCAAAGAATTTGTAAGAAATCTTTTAACATTTAATTTTATTGCTATCCCCGATGTTATGTTCATCGTACACGTTGTGCTTATTTCCCTGTTTCTTTTATATTTCCCGATTACAAGGATGATGCACCTTTTTGCAAAATATTTTTTATATCATAATGTACGATGGGAAGATGAACCAAATGTTAAAGGCGGAAAGCTTGAAAAGAAAGTGAAGGAAGCATTGAACTTCGGTGTAAGCTGGTCTGCCCCCCATATGCAGGCAGGTAAAACCTGGGCAGAAGTGGCAACAACATTACCTGAGAAGGAGGGAAAATGAAAGAGGATAAAATGAAATCGATTAAAGACTTTACAAAAATTAAAGATCAGGTAACATATCTAAATCCGGCTGAATATATAAAGCTTCCGTATCCTTATGAGGATTGGGTTGATAAGCCAATAAAAGAATTAACCGATGATCAGAAAAACAGGATTGAACATTCTCTCGATGGTTTATCGGCGATGGAACTTCCAAAGCCTGAAACTGAAGAAGAGAAAGAAGAACTGGTTGCAAAGTTTCTTACCGGATTAAAAAAATTACTTAGTAAGGAAGACAATTGGATCTTGCTGCAACCCTTGCTTCTCTCGATGGAAAATTGTGTTAAATGCCAATCCTGTTCAGATGAATGCCCTGTATATATTGCGAGCGGAAGGGAGGAAATTTACAGACCGATTTTCCGCGGCGAAATTTTAAGACGGATTATCAATAAATATCTCAAACCGGGTGGCAAAGTATTTAATAAAATTTCAGGCTCCGATATTGATTTAAACTGGGAAACTATCGCACGTCTTGCGGAGTTATCCTATCGCTGTACACTTTGCAGACGTTGTGCGCAGGCTTGTCCTATTGGAGTTGATAACGGACTTATCACCCGCGAAATTAGAAAACTTTTGAGCCAGGAATTAGGTCTCAATGTTGAAGAACTTCATAACTCAGGTTCAGTTAAACAGCTAAAGACCGGATCTTCCACCGGGGCAAACCCAACAGCTATGCTAGATATAGTTGAATTTATTGAAGAAGATCTTAAAGAGATGACCGGTATGGATATTAAGATGCCGCTTGATAAAGAAGGTGCTGATATTCTCCTGATTCATAACTTCGGCGAATTCCTTGCCTGGCCTGAAAATATAATGGCGTTTGCAATTATTTTTGAAAAAGCTGGAATTAACTGGACATTATCTTCTGAGATGGGAGGATATGATTCTGTAAATTATGGTTTATGGTATGATGATGCACAACTTGCCAGGGTTGCGCTTGAGCATATAAGAATTGCAAAAAAACTTAATGTAAATAGAATAGTTATGGGTGAGTGCGGTCATGCACACAAAGCTTTGATGCCCGTTGCCGATAGAATTTTAGTTGGTGAAAATATTATTCCCAGGGAAAGTGCGTTTCCAATTCTTGAAGAAATAGTTTTTAGCGGAAAGATTAAATTTGATCCGAAGAAAAATGATTTTCCTGTTACATTGCATGATCCTTGTAACGCAGTTAGAGCAATGGGAATTGTTGAACCGCAACGCCGCATCGTTAGGGAACTATGCCCGCAATTTGTAGAAATGGAACCACACGGGGTTCATAACTATTGCTGCGGCGGCGGAAGCGGCTTTGCAATAATGCAGGGCAAAAATTTTCCGGATTGGAGAAACGGTCTTTCATTCAGAATGAAGTTTAAACAGATCCTCGATGCATTCCATGATAAAATTGAACCTTCAACTTACAAGTATGTCTGCTCTCCATGCTCAAATTGTAAAGGAACTTTTAGAGACGGCTTAACTTACTTTAATGCGTTTGAAAAGTGCGGTATAATTTACGGCGGGCTTGTGGAACTTATAGTTAACGCCATGGTTGATATCGAAAAACCATTTATTGAATGGGAACTTAAATAGAGAGTTAAAATGATTACGATCAAAATCATTTTATTAAAATTATATAAGGTGGAATAAATGACAGACTCAAAAAAAATATTAATAATTGATGATGAAGAAGATGTTACAACTTATCTCTCAACATTTTTTTCTGATAATGGTTTTAGTACCATATCAGCAGTTGATGGGAAAGAAGGAGTACAAAAAGCGATTGATGAAAAACCGGATATAATAACCTTAGATGTTTCAATGCCTGAAGAATCAGGTGTTAAAGCATTAAGGGATTTGCAGAGCAACGAGGTTACTAAAAACATTCCTGTATTAATTGTTACAGGAGTTTCTACCGAAATTAAAAGATTCATCGAATCCCGCAAACAGGTACATCCGCCGGAGGGATTTTTTGAAAAACCAATAGATAGAGATGCTTTGTTGAAAAAGATAAAAGAACTTTTAAATATTTAAAGGCTTAAACTCTTCTCCTCTATCCCCTGAAATATCAGGATGAAATTATATAGTACAAAAAATTATATACTCTTATTAATTTTAAATGAAAGAAACTCCTGAAAAACCTGAACTTTTCAAAGTCATATTAAGCTCAATTGCCGATGGGGTATTTACCGTTGACAGCAACAGGATGATCACCAGTTTTAATCGTGCAGCAGAAAAAATAACCGGCGTTCCTGCGTCACAGGCAATAGGCAAACATTGCCAGGATGTTTTTCATTCTGATATTTGTGAATATTGCCTTCTTAAGGACACTCTTGAAACGGGTATTAATGCTATTGACAGACCTGTTAATATTATAAACAGCCAGGGAGAAAAAATTCCAATCAGCATCTCAACAGCTGTTTTAAAAGATGAAGAGGGGAATGCACTGGGAGCAGTCGAAACATTTAGAGATCTTTCAACAATCGAACATCTCAGGAAAGAATTAAGTAGAAACTATTCCCTCGAAGATATAATCTCCAAAAGCCCTAAGATGCATAAACTGTTTGCAATTCTTCCCGATATTGCTGAAAGTGAAAGTACTGTGCTTATACAGGGCCCATCCGGCTCGGGCAAAGAATTGTTTGCCCGCGCGATTCATAATCTTAGTCCGAGGAAGAAAGCCAACTACGTTGTTATAAATTGCGGTACGTTACCGTCTCAACTATTTGAATCGGAAATTTTCGGCTATGTTAAAGGTGCTTTTACAGATGCCAAGAAAGATAAAAAAGGAAAACTTGCTGCAGTGAATGGAGGCACTGTTTTTTTTGATGAAATAGGAGAACTTCCGCTTTCCACACAAGTTAAACTTCTGAGGCTGCTACAGCAAAGAGAGTACGAACCTCTTGGTAGTACAGAAACCATTAAAGCAGATATAAGAATTGTAGCAGCAACAAATAAGGATCTTAAAAAACTTGTTGCGCAGGCAAAATTCAGGGATGATTTATATTTTCGTCTTGCAGTTGTTAAATTCGATTTGCCCCCCTTGAAAGATAAACGAGAGGACATACCATATCTTGTAGATCACTTCATCAGGAAATTTAATGCAAAAACCGGTAAGAAAATAATTAGTGTAAGTCCAAATGTGATGAACACTTTGATGAGCTATGATTTTCCGGGAAACATTAGGGAACTTGAAAATATAATTGAACATGGATTTGTACTCTGCCATGGAAGTATAATAAAAAGGGAACATCTTCCCCCGGAATTAATACGCTTCGAAAAAGATTCTGAAGTCAATAAGGATATCTTATCAACTCCTGTAACTGAATCTATTGATGAACAAAACCAGATAATATCCACTTTACGTAATTGCAGCGGCGTAATTTCTAAAGCCGCTGAAGAATTAGGAATTCATCGAACCACACTCTGGCGAAAAATCAAAAGATATAACATCAATATTTCCGACATTTAATAACACACATCTAAACTAACAGTGCACCATCTGCAACAAAGAATGTTGCAGCGCTACCTTAATGTTGCACAAACTGCAACGCACCATATTTCCTTCATACTTCAACTCATTATTTTTTAATACTTTACAGAACCACAATTTATTGGTATTGATGTTGCACTAATTGTGCATCATGAACGTTGCAATACCAATTTTAAATAACCAGATTGCGCCCTGCTTTGAAGTAGCGAAACAGTTCAAAATTTTTACTATCAAAAACGCGAAGATCATATCTTCAAAAAATATTAAATGTCTTGCAAGCGAGGGATTTATGCGAGTAAGACTACTTCGGTTCCACAAAATTAACACTCTTATTTGTAACGGCATAAAAAGCTTCTATCAGAATCAGGTGATGGGAATGGGGATAATGGTAATTCCAAATGTTAATGATTCTATAGAAGATACTTTAAACAAATTTTTGGCTGGCAGAATAAAATCTTCCAGCAATACTAAGTATGATACTAAAACTAATGATCTTGTTTCTCATGATGACCTTGTAAGCTGGGCAAAAGAATTGTTTGAAAGCAATGGGTATTCAGTTTCATCTTCTCCTGGTGATGAATACTTTCTGATTGATCTTGTTGCAAACCTTAAATGCCCGGTTTGTAGTAAACAAATTGATGTCGCCATTTGCTGTGGTGCACAAACTTATCGCACCGACCAGGAGATAAGGGAATTTCATCATAATACTAAAACACACTATAACGCACGTGTTTATGTATATCTAACAAATCCTCAACTGGAAAAAAGCTGCAATGAATACGGTATCGATTTTCTCAGTCCTGAAACTTCAGAAACAGAAGTTAGAGAAAGAAGTAAATCATTAATTCCAATTCTTAATAGACCGGTTGAAGGACATGAGAAAGCATTTAACATAGAGATATAAATTCTTTATAGAATAATTCAAGCAAAAAAATGTAACCAAACTTCACTTTGAAAATAGGAAATATATGAGAACCTCCGTGATAACAGATGAAGAACGAAAAAAAGCTTTTGAATCTTTAAGGAAACCTGAAGTAATAGATAAGCAAAAACTTAATGTTCGTTATCATATAGAAGATTTTGATGTTAACGATCGCCCTCGCCGTTTCCTCGAAGCCTTTGCTGCCATACTAAAACATTCCAATTATAAAATGGCATTGGATCACTTTATCCGTATGAGTGCCAAGTGTTCGCGCTGTGCAACAACCTGCCAGATTTACCAGGCAACAGGTGATCTTAAAGATATTCCTTGTTACCGCTCCGAACTTTTACTAAGCGTTTACCGGCGCCATTTTACAATAGGAGGATTGTTGAAAGGACGTTTGTTAGGAAGCGGTTATTTAACAGATGAAAAGCTCCAGGAGATGGCAGAAAGTTTTTGGAATTGTACTGCCTGCAGAAGATGCACTCTTGAATGTCCTTCGGGTATAGACCATGGACTAATTGCACATCTTGGACGTTACATTCTAAGTGAAATTGGAATTAGTCCCCGTGCTTTAGTTGTAAGCACACGTGAACAACTTGAAGGAGCTACAAAAAATACATCAGCCATACCGGTACCGGCTTTAATGGATACACTGGAATTCCTTGAAGATGAAATGCTTGAAGAAAAATCAGTTAATATAAAATTTCCAGTTGATGTTTATGATGCAGATTATGTTTTCTTTCCTGCGGTAAGCGACTTCCTTATGGAAGCGGAAACTCTTATGGGAATAGCGGCTGTTTTTACCGCAACCGGAGATTCCTGGACAACTGGAACAGGATATTTTGATGGCATTAACTATGGACTTTTTTACAGTGATAGAATATTAGAAAGAGTTGTTAAAAAAGTAGATTCGGAAACCAAAAGACTTAACGGAAAAAATATTCTAATAGGTGAATGCGGGCATGCTTCCCGATCAGCTAAATATTTTATACCCGCCTACTGTGGTGGCAAAGATGCGCTCCCTGTAATTAATATTATGGAGTACACTTATAAAATTTGGAAAGAAGGAAAGCTAATGCTTGATCCTGATGTTGTTAAGGAAAAAGTAGCATACCACGATCCTTGCAACATTGCCAGGCAACGATGGATAATTGATCAGCCGCGGGAAATATTAAAAGCTTTTTGCAAGAACTATGTAGAAATGACTCCATCGGGAGAAAATAATATCTGTTGCGGAGGAGGAGGAGGAACTGTTTCAATTGATGAAATAAGACCATACCGAACAACTATCGGTGGAAAACTTAAAGCTGATCAAATCCGAAAATCAGGATGCGAAATACTTATAGCACCCTGCGCTAATTGTAAGAAACAATTAAAAGAACTTGTTGAAGATCAGGGAATAGATTGCGAGGTAATGGGTTTACACGATTTGATTTACAAGGCTATCGTATTTGATAATTCACTTATTGTTCAGAAAGAAAATGAATCTGAAACTATTACAGGGAAGGAGTAGATATGGAACCCTGGCTTGAATTTGGACGGGGACCATTGTTCCGGCTTTGCTTTGCAATAATGCTGTTAGGATTAGCCAGAATTTTTTTTCTGGATATTTGGGGAATTTATAAAGCATATCGCAAGGCAGCTGATAAAACCATGCCATGGAAATTAATTTTTAGCCGTGGGCTGGAATGGTTCTTTCCTGTAAAGAGGGTTGCACACAATCGCCCGGTGTACTCAATATTTTCAATACTTTTCCATATCGGATTATTATTAGTTCCTATCTTTCTAATTGCTCACGTTAAACTTTGGAAAGGCTCAATCGGAATTTCCTGGTTAACTCTTCCTTATGTGTGGGCTTACTGGCTTACACTCAGCACAATAGTTTTTGGAATTGCATTGTTAATCGGTCGATTGATGAATAAATCTTCAAGTTTCTTAAGCCGCAAACAAGATTATCTCTGGCCGATTTTATTACTAATTCCGTTTGTTACAGGATTTGTTTGTGCGCATTTAAATGTTAGTCCAAACAGTTACCAATTTTTTATGTTGATGCATGTTCTTTCTGCCGATTTGATATTCATACTTATACCTTTTACCAAGATAGCGCATTGTGTACTTATGCCGCTATCGCAAATTGTTTGCACTATTGCCTGGAAATTTCCTCCGAATACCGATGAAGATATCTGCAAAACACTAAATAAAGAAGGAGCCCCCGTTTGAGCAAAGCAATTCTAACAGATATAACAAAATGTATTGGCTGCCTTAAGTGCGTTTCTGCATGTAAAGAAACAAATAACCTGGAATTCGATGTTCCAAGAGTGTGGCAAAAAAATGATGGGCTTTCATCTGAAAACTGGACATCAATCATTCAAAAGCCGGCTGAGCACTATATTAGAAAACAGTGCAGGCATTGCCTTGAACCTGCTTGCGTAACTGCTTGTCCTGTTGGCGCATTGTATAAAACCAAAGAAGGTGCAGTAATTTATGATAGTGATAAATGTATCGGATGCAGATATTGCATGATGGCTTGTCCTTTTGGAATTCCACGGTATGATTGGGATGAACCAGTTCCATATGTTCGAAAATGTATTTTTTGTTATGATAGACTTAAAGAAGGTAAACAACCTGCTTGCACCGAAATTTGCCCGGAAGGTGCGACCATCTTTGGTGAACGTAAAGAACTAATAAAACTTGCTCATAATAAAATCAAAGAAAATCCGGGTAAATACATTAATAAAGTTTGGGGTGAGCACGAAATTGGTGGCACATCTGTTTTATATCTCTCGGATATTGATCTTGGATTTCTATCATATCAAACTCATATTGGTAACAAACCGCTTCCTGAAACAACCGCTCCCGCAATGGAATCAGTTCCATTTGCATTTGTTGGTATGGGTGGATTTATGCTCGGTCTAAATTGGATAATCCGTCGTCGCATGGAACAGAATAAGAAGCAGGTTAAGAAAGAGGAGCTTTCGGATGAATAGAGTACAGAATACGAAACTTGTTTTATGGATTATCACTGGATTTGCTGCAGCAGTGGGACTTAATCGCTTTATTTTTGGATTAGGTGCTACAACAAATTTAACTGATTCAACACCATGGGGACTATGGATAGGTTTTGATGTTATGGGTGGTGTTGCTCTGGCTGCAGGGGGATTTGTAATGACAGCCATCTTTTATATTATGAAGCGCGAAGAGTTTCATCCGCTCGTAAAACCTGCAGTGTTAACAGCATTCCTTGGTTACCTTGCGGTAATATTTGGTTTAATGTTCGATTTGGGTTTACCGTGGAACATCTGGCATATGATAATTTATTGGAATCCCAAATCACCTTTGTTCGAAGTTGGCTGGTGCGTTATGTTGTATACCGCTGTGTTGCTTCTTGAATTCAGTCCTGTACCGTTAGAAGATTACAGTCGTTATGCTAAAATCAGAAACTTCTTAATGAGATTTCGGTTCCTGTTTATTCTGCTTGGAATAATGCTATCAACTTTACACCAATCATCACTTGGTTCTTTATTTTTAATTATGCCGTTTAAGCTCCACGCTCTTTGGTATTCCAGCATACTCCCGGTTCAATTTTTTATCTCTGCTATTGCGCTGGGATTAATGATGGTTTCGCTGGAAAGTTTAGCATCGCATTGGCTTTACCATCGGAAACCGGAAACAGACCTTGTTGCTAAACTTGGTAAGGCTGCTCTTTGGGTTTTATCAATATACCTGATTGTAAAGATGTTTGATATTATTCTTTCCGGAGAGCTTGCAATGATAATAGATAGCAGTTGGGAAAGCTATCTTTTCATAACAGAGATTCTTATTTCTATTATCATACCTATTATAATTTTTGCAGTCCCACGGTTTCGTAATAATAATAAAGCTCAATGGATTGGCTCCTTCATGGTTGTGTTCGGAATGGTGTTTTACAGGATAAACGTGGGTGGATTGACAATGCTAAGTGTAACCGGTGATTCATATACGCCTTCCTGGATGGAAATTACAATAAGTCTTGGAGTAGTATCGGCAGCAGCATTAGTCTTCCTATTTGCAATTGAGAAGTTTCATATCTGGGAATTAAAACCGCAGGATCCGGAATCACTTCCGCATACAGCACCTTCGTTTGATTATTCCTCACGGGTTTGGCTTGGTTCTCCGGGAGTTGCAGCTTTAACAAAGTATTCACTTGCATTCGTTATAAGCTTTGCAATTGGAATGGCTTTGATGCCCGAAAAACAATTGCATGCTAAAGGGATAAGAGATGTAAAAGTTAGCCGTGCAAGCGGTAAAGATATCCTTTTAATAAATGGAAACAGGGATGACAACTTTGTTGAGTTTCCACATAAAGAACATATAGCACGAATAGGTGAAGACCAATGTGAACAGTGTCATCATTTAACTCTTCCTAAATACCGGGAAAACAGTTGCTGGGAATGCCATACAAGCATGTATAAACCTGTTGATTTCTTTAATCATAAATGGCATAGTTCACAAGAGGGGGCTAATATAAAATGTAACGATTGCCATACAACAGGAGTAACAAGGAAAATTGAATCAGCAAAAAAATGTGTTGATTGTCATTCCGGTTATGAATTTTCTTCATACATAAATAACAATTTAGAAAAGTATTACGCACCATCATATACTGATGCCCTGCATAAATTATGCGTTTCCTGTCATACAATTAAATCTGTTGAATTAATAGATAAAGCTGGTTTAGCGCAATGCACTACTTGTCATAAAGCCAAACTGCCTGAGGAACAAAATGCTAAATTAAAATGGGAAACTACTCTGCCGCATTTTAATAGTGTAATTCTTCCCGATATTGATTTGGATGCAAATGAAAAGGAATAACTAATGTCTTCAAAGAAAATATTAATAATTGATGACGAACCTGATGTGGTAACCTATTTGTCTGCTGTGTTAGAAGCAAACGGTTACAAACCTTATGCAACCGGTGATATTAAAACTGCAATGGAACAGGTAAAGGAGATAGTTCCGGATCTCATTTGTTTGGACATAGTAATGCCTGAGGAAACAGGAATTTCATTCTATTCACGGCTGCGGCAGGATGAAGAATTAAAGACTATTCCTGTAATTATAATAAGCGGGATTGTTGAATTGGAAAAATTTGATTTTCATTCATATACAAAGGATGATTCAATCCCGCAACCGGAATGTTACATGGAAAAACCAATTAACGTGGAAAAGTTTATTAAAACAGTTAATCAGTTAGCCGGTTAAAATTCATCAAAATAAAACAGAGATAAAAATTAAACCTGATACAAAAACATATCGCTCCAACAAAACAGAAAATATAATTTTCAGGGAAATGTTTCAGCAGATTCCTTACAATGTGGCTGTTATCGATCGTGATTATAACATAGTTGAAGCGAACGATAATTTTAAAGATTATTTTGGAAACTGGAAGAAACGTAAATGTTACTCTGTATATAAAAAACTTGATGAACCTTGTAAAAACTGCCCGACTAAAGAAGTATTCAAAAAAGGTGAAGCAGTAGTTGCTGATGCTGTCGGTATTGACCAATATGGTAGAAAGACACACTATGTTGCACATGTTCTTCCCATAAAAATTAAAAAAGACGGTGAAGTTGAATATGCAATGGAGATGACCCGCACAGTTACTGAAACCGACCGCTGGCAGCAGGAATACCAGATCCTTTTTGATAGAGTTCCCTGTTACATAACTGTAATAGGTGAAGATTATAGAATTGTGAGAGCTAACGAAGCTTTTCGCGAAAATTTTGGTGATGTTTTAGGTCAGCATTGTTACAAGGTATATAAAAGAAGAAACACTAAATGTCCGAATTGCCCCGCTGAAAGAACCTTTAAAGATGGTAAGGTTCACCAATCAAGCCAGCAGGGTATTGGTAAAAAGGGACAGAAAATTCACTACGCTGTTTCTACTTCTGCTTTAATGCGGGGCAGTGATAGCGTTGCACACGTGATCGAAATATCTAACGATATAACAGCAATGAAAAAGCTTGAAGAAAAAGTTATTGATGCAGAACGGCTTGGTGCAGTAGGACAGACAGTAGCAGGGCTGGCGCATAGTATAAAAAATATTTTAATGGGATTAGAAGGTGGTAAATATATTGTGAGTTTGGGATTAAACAAAAATGATAAGGGAATGATCAACCAGGGTTGGGAAATGCTGGAACGAAATTTTGATAAGACCACATCATTAGTTAAGGATTTTCTCAGCTTTTCCAAAGGAAGGTTACCGGAATTGAAAATGGTAAACCCGGGCGACCTTGTTTTGGAGATTGTTGATCTTTATAAAGATATTGCAGCTCAATCCGGTATCGAATTAAAATCGGAAATAGATAAAAATGTTAAAGCTGCACCTCTTGATCCAGCTGGAATTCATACTTGCTTAACTAATCTTGTATCGAATGCAATAGATGCCTGTTTAATGAGTAAACAAAAGGGAACAGAAGTACTGATTACTGTTTTCGAAATACGCGATAAGCTTATCTTCGAAGTGAAGGATAAAGGAAGCGGTATTGATTATGAAATTAAGAAAAAAATATTTACAACGTTTTTCACTACTAAAGGTGGGGGAGGAACAGGGTTGGGACTTTTAACTACCAGGAAAATCGTACAGGAACATGGTGGAAAAATTTTAGTTACTTCGCAGAAAGGTAAGGGTGCAAAATTTACAATGGAGTTTCCGCGAAAAAGGTTGATGGCTTTGTACAAAGAAGCTAAAGTTTAATATTTTTAATAAAAGGAGCTAACCATGCCGGAGATAATTAAAAAGAAAATACTTGTTGTTGATGATGAAGCGGATGTGCGTAATTTTCTAAGGGCTGCGCTTATTGAAGCAGGGTTTGATGTTATTCTCGCCGAAGATGGTAACATAGCTTTAGAAGAAGTTAAAAAACAAATACCTGATTTAATTTCTCTTGATCTCGTCATGCCCAAAAAATCAGGTGCAAAATTTCATCGCGAATTATCGAAGCATAAAGGGTGGTCAAAAATTCCTATTATAATTGTTACAGGTCATGCACGTGATGATCTTGGTAAATCGGATTTAAAAGAATTAACCATGTCTGGTCCCGGAGTTTATCTCGAAAAGCCGGTTAAACCAAATAATTATATTGCGGCAATTAAAAAGATTCTTAAAATGGATACAACTGATGAGGAAAAAGAAACAGCTGAGATGGTCCATCTTCAGAGTGACTTAAAAAACATCATTGACAATTCAGATCCTGAAACTTTAAAAAAATTAAAAGAAATAATTAACAAATCAAAATAAAAATCCAGAGGTTACTTATGAAACTATGTATTCCAGTGAAGGAGAATAAAGGATTAAAAAGTTCAGTGTATTCCCATTTTGGATCTTCATCGGCTTTTATTATTTACGATACCGATAACGAGAATATTGAAGTATTAGATAACTCCGATCAAAATCATGTTCACGGTCAATGCCACCCAACGAATTCAATAAACGGTAAAAATATTGAAGCAATTATTGTAGGTGGAATCGGAGCCAGAGCTATAAATAAATTACAAGCAAACAATATTAAAGTCTATAAATCCGAGCCGGGAACTGTTGAACATAATTTAAATTTATTTAAAAAATCTTTACTACCGGAATTAACGGAAAATGACGCTTGCGTGCATAATAACTCAGGTAATGGATGCAATAATTAAAAGTTATTCAAGATATAATAATTCATCAATAAACAGGGTGAAATTAAAAAGCAGGTTTTGAATAAGATAAGTTTTCCAGCAACAAAATAATTGAGGTTGTGATGTCAAAAATCGCAATACTTTACTGTAAACGAGTTAAAGATCATTCTTGCATAGCTTGCGCAAAATGCTACAAAGGAATAGCTGAAAAGAATGGAGAGTTTGCTAAATATGATGAAATAGAATTGGTTGCAATGACTGATTGTGGTGATTGTCCGGGTCTTGTAGTTCCAAGGGTTAAACTATTAAAGGAAGTGACACAAAATCTTGACCGTCCAATTGAAGCACTCCATCTCGGAACTTGTGTGAAGTTAGCTATGGAAACAGCAGCTTGTCCCATAGAATTCGATGATCTTCAGATTACATTAAAGAAAAAATTCGGTATAGATGTTATATTAGGAACACATTATTACTAACAAATTAAATAATTGGGGGTTTCAAGGAATAACGGGACAGGTTTTATTAAAGTTGGTTGAGTGTAATTCTTTACTCACTCATTTGGGATAGAACTAATATGAAAAGTAGTAAGCTAAGCTATGACTCGATTGGGATTATTCACTCCCCATTCAAAAAGATTGAGGGGACTCCTATTCAACCATCTGCTGCAAAGGATATTAAGGGTACTATTGAACTAAGAGAGGAACTGGTAGAGGGGCTAAAAGATTTAGATGGTTTCTCACATATCATTTTACTTTATCATTTTCATTTATCTAAAGAATATTCTTTGAGTGTAGTACCGTTTCTCGATGATGTTTCGCACGGTGTTTTTGCTACAAGAGCACCAAGAAGACCGAATTCAATTGGATTGTCTGTTGTGAAATTGAAAAAAATTGAAAAGCACATTCTTTATATAGAAAACGTTGATGTTGTTGATGGTACACCTTTATTAGATATAAAACCATATGTGAAAGAGTTCGAAAATTCAGAGGATCTAAGAATTGGATGGCTTTCTGAAAAGATTAAGAAAGCAATAAATATTAAAGCGGATAATAGATTTAAATAAAGTTTACTCGCTCTTATTTATTGTTATCAGAAAAATATAACTCGTAGCTTAATTTTTAATAAAATTATGTAACCCTAAAAAAGAAAAGTTATAGAATAAAAAATGATTAAACTACCTAAGAATGTACAGATTGAGGAGATTCCTCTTGAAGCGATGTATCGCAGCGTATTGCGTGGTTTGCTGACTCGAATAAAAGTTCTTTATGAAGCTATTTACACTCGTTATGGAAATGATGGACTCGATTTGATCCGGGAGGTTAGTGAACAATACGGAAATGAGATTGCTAAACGGGTACGTGGTAATGATGAACCCTGGAATATTAATAAGGTTGGGCTTTTCCTTGTTAAAGTGTTCAACAATATGCGTGCAGAGGGTGAAGTGACTGAGTTTGGAAAAAACCGGGTTTCCATTAAGGTACCTCAGTGTCCTTATCCATTTAAAGATACGAAAATCTGTTCTGCACATACATCAATGGAGTGTGCCTTGGTTAAGGGACTAAATCCTGATTTGGAATACTATATTGAAAAATCTGTACCTGCTGGTGATTCTTTTTGTCTGCATGTTTTGTTAAATGAAAATTAGTAAGAGAATATCTGAAATCCCTACATTTATTGAGGTCTATATTAGCATTGATGATTTAGGGGACGCCTTCTCATCATAGTAACAATAAATTTGCTCCCCTTACCTTCTTCAGATTCAATGTTAATCTTTCCGCCATGCGATTCAGCAATTTTGTTAGCAATAAAGAGACCTAACCCTGTTCCGCCGGAACCTTTTGATGAAAAGAACATACTCAAAGCTTTTTCGCGAGTTTCTCGATCCATCCCAATTCCATTATCCAAAACTTCAAAAATAACGTTCTCCGGCTCTCCTTTTATTTCTAATGTAATACTATGATGATCTTTTTTCTTATCAATTCTGCAGGCGTCAAGAGAATTATCAAGCAAATTTATTATTAAAGATTTAACTGCATTTTTATCTGCTTCGAATTGACCAATATTTTCCGGAATAACACATTTATATTCTATACCAAGTCTTTCAGCACGATGGCTAAAGTTTTCGCATATCTCATCAGTTAGTTCCTTGATCTCAAAGTTCTCCCAATCGGGTTCTCGATCTTTTGCATAATAAAGTATATCCATTACCATGCTTCTTATACGCCTTATATTTCTTGAAGCAATTTCCCAACCCTGATCAATCCTTTCCCGGTCATTTTTCTTTAAACCCGTGTTTACAAGATAAATTCCTCCATCTAAACCATTTAGCAACCCTTTAATACCGTGCGAGATTGTTCCAATCAATAATCCAACCGAAGTCAGTTTATCCTGCAGTTGGCGAATCGGCGTTATGTCTGCACTCATTTCAATTACTTTATCAATATTGCCATCTATATCTCTGATTGGAGCGGTAAACACCATAACATTCATTCGTTTATTATCCCGGGAAGTTACAACTTCTTCGTGAGTGCGAACTTCTCCATCTTCAAAAGTTTGTTGAATAATACAAGGTTCGCATTTACTGTTGCGGTGTTTATAAACTTCGTAACACATGCTTCCGTAAGATGTACCGAATGCTTCTTTGTGCAACCGGTTGGCATCAACTATTCTTAGATCTCTATCCTGTATTGAAATGAAGCAAGGCACCTCTTCAAAAAGTAGCTGATACTTTTGCTGACTCTCTTTAAGTTGATTCTGTAATTGTTTTACTTCAGTTATATCAGTAGACATTTCCATAACCGAAATAATATTACCATCATCATCATAAATTGGAGATGTGTAAACGATTACAGATACTTCTTTGCC
>CAZPSY010000011.1:0-17517 GCA_964589295.1 uncultured Ignavibacteriaceae bacterium | reverse complement strand
TTGACGGTATTGGAAATATCGATGCTGTAAACAAGGCAATAATAAATTTGTTAGAAAAGAATTAAATCTTTATTCGGTTTTTTCTTTTAGCTTAACTTTAATAGCTCGTCCTTCTTCTAACTTAACTATCTTCTCTTTAGATTTTTTGATTAGATCGTAGTTATGCGTTGCTACTAAAACCGCAGTCCCCTTTCGGTTAATTCTTTTTAGAATTTCTAAAATTTCATGTGATGTATCTGGATCTAAATTTCCGGTTGGCTCATCAGCTAAAATCAGCGACGGTTCGTTAAGAATTGCTCGTGCAATTGCAACACGCTGCTGTTCACCGCCGGATAAATGCTCAGGTTTATTTAATCTTTTATGCGATAGCCCGACATCAGCAAGCGCATCATTAACCTTTCTCTTAATTTCTTTTGCAGGAGTTCTTGTTACATCTAAAACATAAGCAAGATTCTGAAATACATTTCTATCCTGAAGAAGTTTGAAATCCTGGAATATGATTCCCAGCTTTCTTCTTAAAAGTGGAATTTGTCGCGCTTTAATAGTTTTTGAATCATAATCTCCAACTCTAACCATACCAGAATCCGGGAATATATTCATATAGATTAATTGCAGCAGTGTACTTTTCCCCACTCCGCTCTTTCCAATCAGGAAAGTAAATTCACCTGGTTTTAAATCAAAGTTTAGATCAAAAAATACTGGTTGATTTGGAAAACTGAATTCTACATTCTGAAATGATAACATTTAATATTTCGCTTTTTTTAATATAAACTGAATTCTATCTGAGCCGGCATTACCAATCTTAAAAGTGAACGTCTCAAAGCAATCAACTACGTAGAGACCTGCGTTAAATATCAAATCGAAGTAGGTCTCAAAATCAAAAATTTTCTGTTCGTGAACTTCCTTAACAACTTTATTATCAGCACCTGTAATATAAAATATATTTTTATGAACCTTCCTGCTTTTAAAGAATTTACTCACTCTTTTAAATGAGTAGCCACCAGTTGAACCTTCAACAGCGTGATCCAACAGAAATTCTAAGCTGTTTTTTTCCAGACTCACATCAAAAGTAAAAATCCCATTATCCTCTAATAAGAAACTTACCTGTTTGAACAGAGCTAATAATTTTTTTTTGCTCATAAGATAATTTACACTATCGAAGGTTGAAAAAATTAATCCAAATTTTGTATCAAACGGAAGTGAACTCATATCGCAGCAGACTTTATTCACAACATTATTAGCATCTGATTTTAGCATTGGAAGGGAAATATCTGTAGCAATAATATCGGGAAACTCTTTGCTGAGCAGGTTTGCAATCTTACAGTTGCCTGCTCCAAGATCTAAAACTTTAGAATCTTTTCCAACAAATTCTGAGGAAATATTTTGGATATACTTTACCCAATCCGGGTAATTTATATCTCTCATCAACTCTTCGTAAATAAAAGATACGTTTTCGTATGCTTTAGCTTTTGCGTTATGCACCAAAACGTCTTCTGTTATTTACAATAATTTCAGCATACCTAAAAGCTTGCAGCATACTCTTTTCATCAGCAATGTTTTTACCAGCTATATCATAAGCAACGCCATGATCCGGCGAAGTACGAACGACAGACAACCCTGCTGTATAGTTTACTCCAAAGCCAGAATTAATATATTTGAATGGAATTAAAACCTGGTCGTGGTACATTCCAAGCACCAAATCGTATTTTGTAAAAAGTTTCTTAGCAAAAAAAGCATCTGCTGGAAAAGGACCATCAATAACAATCTTCCTGGAATATTTTTTAATTACCGGCTTAACTATTTTTTCTTCTTCAGTTCCAATCAAACCATTTTCGCCTGCATGGGGATTTAAACCCAGCAAAGCAATTCGTGGAGATTCTATAGCTAAATCTCTTTTTAATGTCCTTACTAAAACATTAAATGTAGCTTCTAATTCTTTTTTATTTAAGAATTTATGAACATTTTTTAATGGAATATGTATTGATTGTAAAGCAACATTTAACCGGTTGGAAAGAAAAGTCATAACAAACTCTTTACTGCCAGACCATTTAGCAAACATTTCTGTTTGACCCGGAAATTTTATACCAGCCCTACTTAATGCAGTTTTGGAAACCGGAGCTGTTATAACAGCATCTGCAATATTAGTTTTTAGAAATAAGAAGGATGTTTGTAAAGCCAGGTATCCTGCTGAACCTGATGACTTTGTAGGATACCCGGTCTTCTCCCTGCAATCAGGTAATTTTATTACGGAAACTTCTGATGATGATTCGGCCGCTTCGTTGGGAGATATAACTTCAAAATCAAATTTAGGTTTAACCTGTTTAATTGTTTTTTGAAAAATATTTTTCGGGCAAATAAAGTAGTATTTAGATTTTTTTCTGCGGAGGGTTAACCGGTTAAGAGATTTAACTACAATTTCAGGTCCTATACCATTTATATCACCACAAGTAATAACAAACCTGTTCATCATCCCTCTATCAAAGTAAAACTTCCTGTACCTTTTTTATCTACAAATACAAATTTCGTATCCTGCTTTGAGTAGGTCCATGTTTCAACTACGTTACCCTCTTCATTAGAAGTCCGTTCAATTTTATCCGGTTTTCCAAAACGGATATATACCCGACCTCTATCTGTAGCACTTCCATTTTCTCTTCCAATTGAGACAAACTCATTCGCTGCGTAATCAATTCTTGAATAATATTCCTGCATAATCGGGTTGAAAACAGTTTCGGGCGATGGATCGTATTTTGCCCAATACTCTTTTAAGACTCTTGGATATTCCTCTTCATCCTTACCAAGCATATCTGCAATCACCTGGTTATTCTCAATAAATTCAAGTAACTCTATTGCAATTTCAGGATCTCTTAGCGAAAAAGGTTTATTTGCCCAAAACACAATTAGTTTAAATTCTGCATCAACTTCTTCACCGGTTTTACTAACGTTAATTTCAACTGGTCCTTCATTCAGGTTTTTATTAACTCCAGTTAATATAAAATTTCTTGTAACGGTTAAATCATCTTCTGCTGTAATAACAATCCTGGAATCACAATTAAAGATGTTTAGTTTTGAATCGAAGTAATCAGTTATTACACTGTTTAAGACTGTATCAGTTTTGTTTGTTATGGTTACAAATAATTTTTCTGTTTCCAGGTCTGTTACCGGAATAAGTAAATCATAACTTTCAGGACTGAATGGAATGCTGCCACCAAAGTTGGATATTATCATCACTTTTTGTTCGCTGCAATAATAATCGCCGGAATTTATAACGATTGGATTGTAGATTTGTGTTTTTGTAAAATTTGCTAATGATATCTCTTCCGGTTTAAGCGGCATTTCTCTTTGTGAATTCAAATCAGTAATAACAGGAATGAGCCGATAGAAACTGCCACTTATGTTAAACTTTAAGAATCCTTGCAGGTAATTAGAATTTGAATTTGTAAGATTGAAATCATCAACAACTACCTTGCTCTCCTTTGTATCACGTTCAATCATTTCAGCGCTGCTATCGCTTAGTTCAACCATCACCCTTAAATTTGCAATATACTCTTTTCCGGATCTCATAAAGACCAACCTGTTGTAAGGAATTCTGTAAGTATAATATAAAAAGTTTGAACTATCGGAATCAGGAATTACTAAAACCTGTGAGTTGAATGCAGGATCATTTGTATGGTGCCCCCACTCCGGTTTTTTTTGCCTTGGCTGTGAATATAATGAAGCTATAATAAGCAGCGAGAGTAATACTGTTTTCTTCACAAAGTTATCTTTTTTTTAGAGAAATATTATGCAGATAATTCAATTTATCAATGCTATTGTTACGGTACTACTTTCCCTGGTATTACTCCATAAATTTATTCAATATAGATAATCAGCTCTTTTAGCTGTTCATATTATTTAAGAAGTCTTTATTGGTTTTTGTACCTCTTATTTTATCAAGCAGGAATTCAATTGCTTCAATAGGGCTAAAGTCACTAATAATTTTTCTAAGAATCCAAATCTTGGACAGTTCATCTTCCTTGATAAGCAAGTCTTCTCTTCTTGTTCCAGATCTGTTTACATCGATTGCAGGGTAGACTCTTCTATCACTTAAATCACGGTTCAGAACTAATTCCATGTTACCGGTTCCTTTAAATTCTTCAAAGATAACATCATCCATCCTGCTGCCTGTGTCAATAAGTGCGGTAGCAATAATGGTTAAGCTGCCACCATCTTCAGTATTCCTTGCTGCTCCAAAGAACCTTTTAGGTTTATGCAATGCATTGGAATCAACACCACCGGAAAGAATTCTACCACTATGAGGAACAACAATGTTATGAGCTCTTGCCAACCTTGTAATACTATCAAGCAGAATAACAACGTCCTCATTTGCCTCAACCAGCCTTTTTGCTTTTTCGATCACCATATTTGCAACCTGTACATGTCGTTCAGGCGGTTCATCAAAAGTTGAACTTATAACGTCACCCTTTACTGATCTTTCCATATCTGTTACTTCTTCAGGTCTCTCATCAATAAGCAGGACTATTAGTTTGATGTCCGGTTGGTTCCTTGTAATCGAGTTAGCAAGTTTTTGCAGCAAAATTGTTTTTCCACTTTTTGGAGGAGAAACAATAAGTCCTCTCTGTCCTTTTCCAATAGGTGAAAGCATATCTATAATTCTCATAGCGTACTCACCAGGTGCAGATTCCAGCGGTATTTTTTTAGTTGGATAAACGGGAATAAGATTATCAAATAATGTTCTTCCCCTTATACCTTCCGGCGCAAGCCCGTTAACTGCTTCAACCCTAAGCAGTGCAAAAAACCTTTCACCTTCTTTAGGAGGTCTAACCTGCCCGCTTACAAAATCACCGGTTCTTAAACTGAACTTTTTAATCTGTGATGGGGAAACATAAATATCATCAGGTGAAGGTAAGTAGTTATAATCTGATGAGCGCAAGAAACCATAACCATCGGGCAATGTTTCAAGTACCCCTTTTGAAAAAGTGAGCCCATCTTTTGCAGTTTGAGCTTCAAGAATTTTGAAGATTAGGTCTTGTTTACGAAAATCGCTGTAACCTTCTATTTTAAGGTTCTTAGCTAATTCGTTAAGTTCAACGATTTTTTTTGATTTCAGTTCAGAAATGTCCATCGGCATGGTGTTAGTCCTAATTATTAATTACGGTTATTAAATGAAAATTGTTTATTAATGAATTATTCTATTCTGGTCTTTTTTAACCTGATACGGATTATGGGGTAATAATTAATTTCTTAATTTTTTGCTTAATTGATGATAGGAACAAGAGGTATATCGAAACATAAGTCTATTAATAAATAATGTCAAGTAATATTAATCGTCATACCAGCTTTAATATTGCCAAGCAGGTAGATGCTGCCAAGCACCACAAGGCATTCCCCGGGTTCCTTATTTACAAAATTTGTTACAAAATCTACCGGTTCTCTCTCTATTATCATATCAATTCCCAACCTCTGGCATTCAGCACTAATCGTTTCAACTTTTGCAAAACGTTCATAATCAATTTCAGTAATATGTATTTCATCAAAGCAAATGCTTAGCTTTTCAAGCATTGTTCCTATCGCTTTATCTTGCATCGCACCAAAAAGGAGCACTTTTTTTCTGTAGTTATCATATTCATTTTTAAATTCTGAAATAAAGTTCTCAACTCCTTCTGGATTATGAGCAGCATCAAAAATGATTGTTGGGCTTTTATGAAAATACTCATACCTTCCTTGCAGACCAGTATTTACTACCGTATTCTCGATCCCTCTTATTATTTGTTCCGGGTTAATTTGCGGGAAAGAATTAGAAATTACCAGTGCAGCTAAAGCAGCATTATATTTTTGATAACTACCTTTCACAGGTATCTTAATTTCATTAAAGTTTATTAGCTTGTTCATCAAATAAAGTTTATTCTCTTTCTCGTCTACAAAATCTGCTATCTTAAAAAGTTCGCAAACTTCTTTATCACATTTTTCCTTAACTACTCTCTCTACTTCTGCAGGCAACCTACCTGTAAAAACTTTTGCCCCTGATTTAATAATTGAAGCTTTTTCAGCGACTATCTGTTCAAGCTTTTCACCAAGTATATTTGTATGCTCATAACTTATAGAAGTAAGTACAACAGCTAAGGGTGAAAGAACATTAGTAGCATCCAATCTTCCGCCTAAACCAGTTTCGATGACACAAATATCAACTTCTTCTTCGCTAAAATATTTAAATGCAAGTGCTGTGGTAACTTCAAAAAAGGTTAGTTGACGTTCATCTATATAAGCTTCGTGCTTAGTTGCAAAATCAGATATAAACTCATCACTAACCTGTATCCCATTTATAACAACCCGCTCATTAAACTTTATAAAATGAGGAGAGGTGTACAAGCCGGTTCTGTAACCACTCTCCTGCAGAATACTTGCTATAAACGAAGCAGTACTTCCCTTTCCGTTTGATCCTGCAATGTGAATAGTTTTTAGTGACTTTTGCGGGTTACCTAAATATTCAAGAAACTTAATCGTGTTGTCTAAACCAAGTTTTACACCAAATTTATGGAGAGCAAAAAGTTTATTTAAGGCTGAAGCAGTATCCATTCTTAATCTAAATTATATGATGCTGTTAGGTCTGTTATTTTATCTATTCCCATCTTCAAGCAATAGGATTCAAGTTCTTTAATTATTTTTCCGGAAGCGGAAGGATCAATAAAATTTAATGTGCCAATTTGGATGGCAGTTGCACCTGCAATCATAAATTCAACTACATCTTTCCAATCCATTATTCCACCAATGCCGATGATGGGAATATCAACACTACGCGAAATTTCCAGAACTTTAGCAATTGCGATTGGTTTAATAGCGGGACCCGATAAACCACCTGTAATATTATGTATTTTTGGTTTACGTGTATTAATATTAAACGAGGTTCCTACAAGCGTGTTTATTGCTGATACTGCATCTGCTCCGCCTTCTTTAGCTGCTTTTGCAAAGTCAGAAATTTTTGAAACATTTGGAGATAGCTTCATAATTATTGGCTTTGCAGTTTCCGAACGAACCAGTTCAGTTATTCTTGCAACTGATTTTACATCATTACCAAAAATTAGTCCTCCCTCTTTTACGTTTGGGCAGGAAACATTAATTTCAAATGCTTTAATAACTTCTTCATCTTTTAAGATTCTAACACACTCAACATATTCTTCAACCGTGCTTGCAGCAATGTTGCAAATTAAAGGAACATCGTACTCTTTAAGAAAAGGAATTTTATCTTTTATAAAAGCTTCAACACCAACGTTAGCCAGACCAATTGCGTTTAACATTCCGGCTGGTGTTTCAACTATCCTTTGTGGTGGATTTCCTTTACGCGGTTTTAAGCTGAGTGATTTTGTAACGATTCCACCAAGTTTATTTAAATCGGTGAATTCAGATATTTCATTTCCGTATCCCACAGTGCCTGAAGCAAGCATAATGGGATTTTTTAATTCCAGCGATCCTATTTTAATTGATAGATCTACCTTGCTCATAAAATTACATCGTTAATATTAAAAACCGGTCCGTCTGTACAAACTAAATGATACTTGCCTTCTTCTTCTGCTGATTCTATCGGGCAGCCCTGGCAAAGACCAAACCCGCAAGCCATTGCGCACTCAGTTGATACTTCACAATTAAAACTATGTTCGTTGCAAAAATCTTTTAATGTTTTGAACATAGGTGTAGGACCGCAGGCAAATATTTTTATTTTTTTCGATTTTAATAAGTCTATGTTTTCATTAAGCAGATCAACTACATTTCCTTTAAGTCCTTTAGATCCATCATCTGTAGCAGTGTGAATATTCGCCATTCCGTAAGTAATTACTTCTTTGTGTGTCCTTCCTCCAATAAAACTTAATATTTCCTTTTTACCTTTTAGAACTCTTTCAAGAAAAGGAAAAGGAGCTGACCCTAATCCGCCGCCAACCACAACAGCGGTATCATAATCATCATCCAAATTAAAACCATTACCAAGTGGTCCCAGAATATCGACAGGTTCACCTTTTGCTTTGTGTGCCAGTATGCTTGTTCCTTCACCCATAACATTAAACATTAACATTAGATGTTCTCCATCAACATCACATACACTAAAAGGTCTGCGGAGCAGCGGGTATGGCTTATCTGTAACCCTGATGTTGAGGAACTGACCTGGTTTAATACTAGAAGTTATTTTAGGGGAATGAACTTTAAGCAGAAAAATACTATGGTCGAGTTCTATCGTATCTTCAACAGGTGCTTGTACTAGAAGCAAAAATATACCTTAAATAAAAATTAAAAAGTGTAAATGTAATTATAACGATGTGCCCAGGGCAGGTATTTTTAATAATTGATAATCTAAAATCTTTTAATTACTGGACAAAAATTAACATATATTAAAATAATATCAAAACAGTCACAATTTATAAATTCAAAAGTTCCTAATCCTTTTCATTTTCAATTGAAGTGATTTTATCCAGCCGCCGCTGATGTCTTCCACCTGCAAAAATTGTTGAGAACCAAACTTCTATTATGGTTTTAATAGTTTCTTCACCAAGTGATTTTGCGCCAAGCACCAAAACATTTGCGTCATTATGTTCACGGGCACTTTTAGCTGAAAAAGCATTGTAACAGGTTGCAGCTCTTATTCCTTTAATTTTATTTGCTGTTATAGAGGATGGAATTCCTGTGGCGTCTAATATTATTCCGAAGTCAGCTTTACCGGTTGCAACTTTTAAAGCAACTGCTTTTGCAAAATCAGGGTAGTCGCAAGATTTTTCATCAAAGGTTCCCTCATCGTTTATCTGGAAGCCGCGCTCACCCAAATATTTTACAAGAATATTCTTTACTTTAAATCCGGTATGATCGCTTCCAATCGATATCCTTCTACTTCTTTGGGCTGAATTCTGTTCATCAAATGAAAAGCTATTGTTGGGAGTTTCCTTCTCAATAACAACCATTCGGTTTGTTCTAATCATATCAAGGGCAAGCGGTGTAACAACAGTATCTTTGCTAATTACAATTACGTTCCTCCCCTCCTTAACAATTTTTTTTACATCATTTTCTGTAATAAGTTTTTTCATTAGAGTTAGCTTTAGATGTAATCATCCAGTTTATTAAACTTGAGGTAATCTATAACTTTTTTAACATCCTGTGAGTTATCTCTTCTGCAAATAAGCAAGGAATCTTTACTATTAATTACTATAATGTTATCCACGCCGATAACTGCAGTAAATTTATCCGGCGAATATATATAGGAATAACTTGAAAGTTCGGTGTAAGTTTTGCCAACCTTAACATTTCCTTCATCATCTTTTTCACTTAACTGGTAAACTGCTTCCCAGCTTCCAACATCGCTCCAGCTAAAATTACCTTTAACTAGATAAACATTTTTTGAATGCTCCATCACGCCATAATCAATTGAGATCTTTTTTAGCTGCCCGTAGACACTGCTAAGAGTTTCGTCAAATTTTTGAGTTCCAATATCTTTTTTAATTATCTGCAAACCTTCATAAAGTTCGGGCATATATTCTTTAATTTCATTAAGGATAGCATCTGTTCGCCAAATAAACATCCCGCTGTTCCAGAAAAAATCACCGCTTTTTACAAATCTTACAGCAGTTGCAAAATTTGGTTTTTCTGCAAAAGTTAAAACTTTATAAAAGTGATCCTTTATTTTCGTTTCATCAATCTGAATATAACCGTAGCCGGTTTCCGGCTGCGAAGGGATTATGCCGATAGTTACAAGTCCTTTCGATTCATTCGCAAAGTCTGCAGCTCTTAATAATGTTTGATGGAACTCCTCTGTTTCTCTTATAATATGATCTGCTGGAAGCACCAAAGTTAAAGCATCTTCGTTCTTGCTTTGAACAATTACAGCAGCCAGCCCAACACAGGCAGCTGTGTTTCTACCAAAAGGTTCTTCAATAATATTTTCCACGGGAATAGAAGGAAGTTGTTCTTGTATCTCCGGTTTTTGAATTTTATTTGTAATAATAATAATATTTTCCGGCTCAATTAATCCTTTTAACCTTTCCACCGTATCCTGTATCATTGTGTTTTCGCCGAAGATCTTGATTAATTGTTTGGGAGTTTTCTTTTTACTTCTTGGCCAAAACCTGGAACCAACACCTCCTGCCATAATAACTGCATATAGTTTCATTTACCTAACACCTTCTTTACTAATTAATTGAATTTTCTTCCCAAAACCTTCAGCTTTTTTAAGATAATTTGTAATATCCACTTCTTTCCCTTTTATAATTGCAACTATAACTATTAGGCACGCACGTATTTCTTCAACCACGTTTGTGGAAGACCGAAGGTTTCCAGTTTTAATAAATTGTAATGCCATGGAAATTGTGCTGTGCATATTTGCGATTATATCAAAACCAATCTTTTCAGAAAGTGATGCATTCCTGTTCATTACATTTGCATACTTTATGATCTCTTCATTATTTATTTTTCCAAGCGCAATATTTACTAACAACTCATCAACCGATTTGATTGGTGCGAGTATTGTCTCTTCAAAATTATGATCAGCTTCCTCTTCATCACTATCATCTTCCATAATGAATTCTGCTTTAAGCGCTTCACTCTCCTTTATGACAAGGTCATCCGGATCAGCTTCTCTTTTAGATAAATCAACATCAATTTCTTTTTCCTCTTGTACCTCTTCCTCAGTTTCTCGTTTTAAAACTTTAAGCGCAGCTTTTAAAGAATCGGGATTTACTGTTTCCAGCAAGTGGTTAAGATCTCTAATAAGATACTGACTGTGCTCTTTGAATTTTTCAGAGATTTTAAAAAAATCAACTTTACCCTGCGTAAGGAAATTATGTATCTCATTAAGACGGATGGCAAAAGTAGAGAGCAGCGTAATTTTTTTCATCTCCAATATATCATTTGCAATATCATCAGAATGTTGAATTGCCTCACGAAGCAGTGCAACAACTTCAATCTGTTGTGAGTTTAACCTCAAATTATTCGAAGCAGCAGTTAAACTCTGGATAATATATTGTTTTGATAAATCCATTTTATCTACATTACAAACTTATCTTAAATAAATAATAGTTTAAAAAAAGAATTTTTCAGGAATGAATGAGTAAATATCACATTTGGGTAATACATTAACATCACTCGTTTTTTGAAGTTAAAATATATAAGATATCAATTTGATAATCAATTTGAAATTGATTGAAGGCACTATCTGGGTTTATGAGCCATCTCCCGACTTATCTCCAAATGCAAGAGAATATTAAATATATTTTTTAGATTATGTTTCCCTGCTTAGTCCCCTGCTATTAATAATTGTGCGAAGTTTACTGACCCGCGACATTTGGACTACCCAACTTTACTTCATATTAACAATTTTTCATATAAACTTTTAACTTTTCTTGACATTACTTTTTAGTAGTGTTAATTTTCACGCAATATTTTTTGAAATTATGCTTACAGAATTCGGTAAAGTATTCGTCTTTATTCTAACTGCAGCTCTTTTTGTGATCGTTGCGCTTGTTGTAGCAAAGTTCATCAGACCTGCCCGCCCGACTCGTGAAAAGTTAACCACTTACGAGTGTGGCGAAAACCCTGAGGGTTCTCCCTGGGTTAAATTCAATATTAGGTTTTATGTAGTAGCCCTTATCTTCTTAATCTTTGATGTGGAAGTTGTCCTTCTAATTCCCTGGGCACTGGTATATAAGAATTTTGGATTTATCGGTTACCTGGTTGGTGCAATATTCTTAATTCTGTTAGGATTAGGAATGGCTTACGAATGGAGGAAAGGGGATCTTGAGTGGGTACGCCCAAAAATCAATGAACCGGTAATTACAAAATCGCCTCCCCCCAAGCAAGAGAAAGAAAATTTAACCCTGGTTAATTAGAGAATATATGAATCTATCAGATCAGCATTTTACAGACGATAACATAATAATTACAAAAGTAGAAGACTTGTTTAACTGGGCACGTCTTTCATCGCTGTGGCAAGTAGGTTTTGGCTTAGCGTGTTGCGCAATTGAGATGATGGCTACATCTGCATCTCATTATGATTTTGACCGCTTCGGTGTTATCCCGCGTCCTTCTCCCCGCCAATCTGATGTTATAATAATTTCGGGTACAGTAACCCTTAAGATGGCAATCAGGGTTAAAAGATTATACGAACAGATGCCGGATCCAAAGTATGTTATTTCTATGGGAAGCTGCTCAAATTGCGGAGGTCCCTACTGGGAGCACGGTTACCATGTTTTAAAAGGTGTGGACAGGGTTATTCCTGTTGATGTATTTGTTCCGGGATGTCCACCTCGCCCTGAAGCACTACTGGAAGGACTTTTAAAACTTCAGGAAAAAATACGAAACGAATCTTTTGGTGATAAGAACGTATGAAAACGGCAGAAGAAATATTTAACGTCCTAAAAGAAAAGTTTCCTGATTCAGTTACAGAATTGGTTGTAGATAAACCGGTTGAACCGTTTATTGAAGCTAATCCTCTTGAGATTGATAAGATCTGCACCTTCCTTTTAGATAGTGAAGAATTTAAATTCGATTCATTGATGAATCTTTCCGGAGTTGATGATGCAAATGGTGAAAAAGAGAAAGATGAAAAGGGATTTGAAACTATAAAAGGCGGAACACTAAGCGTTTGGTATCATCTTGAATCGATTGAATTAAAACATAAGATTACTCTTAAAGTATCAACAGGAAGAGAAAATCCTGAAGTTGCTTCTGTAGCAGAAATATGGAGAAGCTCTGACTGGCACGAACGTGAAGCATTCGATCTTTATGGAATTAAGTTTTTAAATCATCCTGATTTAAGAAGAATATTAATGCCTTACGATTGGGAAGCAGGACATCCATTAAGAAAAGATTATAAGAACCCCGAATTTTACCAGGGTATGAAAGTACCAGATTAAAGGATTATTAGCTGAATGGCACTTAAGACAGAAGAAATGATTTTGAACATGGGACCTCAGCATCCTTCCACACATGGCGTGTTGAGGTTGGAGCTTAAGCTGGAAGGTGAAATTATTTCTGATGTTATTCCGCACATAGGTTACCTGCATAGATGTTTTGAAAAACACGCTGAAGCTTTGACCTACCCGCAGGTTATTCCTTACACAGATAGAATGGATTACCTTGCAGCGATGTATAATGAGTTTGGGTATGCTCTTGCAGTTGAACGACTGATGGGAATTGAAGTACCTGAAAGAGTTGAATATATCCGCGTTATAATGGGAGAACTTCAAAGAATTGCTTCTCACCTTGTGGCTCTTGGTACTTATGGTGCTGATATTGGCGCCTTCACACCTTTTCTTTACTGTTTTAGAGATAGAGAAAAAATTCTTCATCTTTTTGAAATTACCTGCGGTGCGAGACTTTTATATAATTATATATGGATCGGCGGCGTTTCGCACGATCTACATCCGGATTTTATAAGACTAACAAGAGAGTTTATAAAAGAATTCAGACCAAATATTAAGGAGCTGAACGATCTTCTTTCCTATAACCAGATTTTTATTGATAGAACTGCAAACGTAGCTCCTCTTCCAAAAGAGACAGCCATAAATTATGGAATTACCGGACCCAATTTGCGTGCAAGCGGCGTTAAATGGGATCTCAGAAAAGATGATCCATATTCAGTTTATCATAAGTTCGATTATGAAATACCTATTGGAACTGGCGAAAGAGGAAAAACAGGTGATTGCTGGGACCGCTATATTATTAGAGTGCGCGAAATGGAGGAGAGTTTAAAAATAGTCGAGCAGGCAATCGAACAAATTCCTGATGGTGATGTTACATCAGCAATTCCTAAAAGAGTTAAACCGCCCGTAGGACAAATATATACTAGAGTTGAAAACCCACGTGGTGAACTTGGTTATTTTATTATTAGCGATGGTTCTCTAAATCCTTACAGGATAAAAGTTCGTGCACCTTCATTTGTAAATCTTTCTATTATGGGTGATTTGTGCAAGGGATGGATGGTGGCAGATGTTGTAGCAATTCTTGGCAGTATCGATATTGTTTTAGGAGAGATTGACAGATGATATACGATTGGCTTTTCGAAGTAACCGGCAGTGGATTGTTAGCAGCTTTTATACAAAGCTGGTTACCCCTTTTACTATTCATTCTTCCGTTTGTATTGGTTGCTGTACTGGCTGAAAGAAAAGTATCCGCACATATGCAGGACCGGCTTGGACCGATGCGCGTTGGTTATCATGGAATTCTTCAAACTATAGCTGATCTTATAAAACTTCTGCAAAAAGAAGATATTACAGCTTCCGCGAATGATAAGAAACTTTTTAACCTCGCTCCCCTGCTGGTTTTTGCAGGAAGTTATGCTGCATTTGCTGCAATCCCTTTTTCAGGTGCGTTTATCGGTTCTCAGATAGAACTCGGATTGATTTACATAGTAGCTGTTACCGGGTTGGTTGTTGCTGGAATACTAATGGCTGGATGGGCTTCAAATAATAAGTATTCACTTTTAGGTGCAATGAGGGCTGCTGCCCAGATTATTAGCTACGAAATTCCTACACTGCTGATAATACTTACTGTTATAATGATTACAGGAACAGTCAACCTTCATACATTAAGTGAAATGCAAACCGGGTACTTCTGGAATTGGATGATACTTGGCGGACCAGAATTTGGTTTACAGAAATTTTTGCTTATTCCATTTATGATGATGGGATTTCTTATAATTTTTACTAGCCTGCTTGCAGAAGTAAACAGAACTCCATTCGATATTCCGGAAGCAGAATCAGAACTTGTATCAGGTTTCCACACTGAATATTCCGGGATGAAGTTTGCTATGTTTTTCCTTGCAGAGTATGCAAATATGTTTGCTGTCTCTGCAATAATTGCAGTCTTATTTTTCGGCGGTTTCCAGTCTCCGTTTGGTTATCTTGGAAATTCGCTTGGCTGGGAATGGCTTGTTCCATTCGAACAGTTTTTCTGGTTCACGGTAAAAGGTTTATTCTTTATATTCGTGCAGATGTGGCTGAGATGGACGCTTCCAAGATTCAGGGTTGATCAGCTAATGGCATTTTGTTGGAAGTATATGATCCCGTTTGCATTTGTAATTTTAATAATCGTTGGATTGATTACAGTTTTATAGAATGATTAATTATTTGCAAAAATTCTGGGGAGGCCTGTTCACGATTTTAATCGGGATGAGGGTTACGTTTAAACATATGTTTGTTCCTGCAGTAACCATTCAATACCCTACTGTAAGACCAGAACTTCCCGAACGCGAACGCAACCGTCTCTACGTTAATATGGATGACTGCATTGGGTGCGATCAATGTTCGCGCGCATGTCCTGTTTCCTGTATTCATATTGAAACAGTAAAATCGATTCCGGGTGAAGATCTTGGTATAACTTCTAATGGGAAAAAGAAAGCACTCTGGGTAACAAAATTCGATATCGATATTGCTAAATGCTGTTATTGCGAATTATGTGTATTTCCATGTCCTACCGATTGCATTTATATGACAGACGTTTATGAATTTTCTGAATTCGAAAGAAGTAATCTGATTTACGATTTTGTTACATTAAGCCAAATAGAAATAGCGGAAAAGAAGAAAAACTTCGAAGAGATGCAGGCAAAAAAGGAAGCCGAAAAAGCAGCAGCAGCTAAAAAAGCCGCTGAAGAGAAAGCTGCTAAAAAAGATGAACCGGAAAAAAAGCCTGATAATGAAAAGGAAGAAAAGTAAATGGGTGTTTACGAAATAATATTTTACCTGTTCGCTGCAGTTACACTTGTTTCCGCGGTGTTTGTAGTTACCAGCAGGAATATTGTGCGCGCAGCTTTTAACCTGCTATTTACATTCTTTGGTGTTGCAGGAATTTATGTGCTGCTAGGGGCAGACTTTGTGGCAATCGTTCAGTTAATAGTTTACGTTGGCGGCATACTTATACTTTTAATCTTCGGTGTTATGATAACAAACAAGATAACAGAAGTTGATATTAAAACCGGAACTATTCATACCCTTCCTGCCGCAATAGGTGTTGGTCTGTTCACTGGAATTGTTGGTGCCGTTGTACTTAACACAGAATGGAGAGTTGTTGATTCGGAGATGCCTGCATCAACTCTTACAACACTTGGTACTATGCTGATAACCGAGTATGTTTTGATTTTTGAACTACTTGGAATTTTACTATTGGTTGCATTAATCGGTGCAGCTTCAATGGCAAGAAAGTAATTATGTTAGAAATAAGTTTAACACATTTTTTAGTTGTTAGTTCTATCCTCTTTTGCCTTGGCATTTATGGCGTTGTTACCAGGAAGAATGCCGTTATGGTACTTATGGGCATAGAGCTGATACTTAACGCATCAAATATTAATTTTATTGCCTTTGCTCGCTACGGCAATTTTGGTTTGCAAGGACAGATTATGGCACTGTTTGTAATTGTGCTTGCAGCAGCCGAAGCCGCTATTGCGCTTGCAATAGTTCTAAATGTTTATAAAACATTTGTAAATATTAATGTTGATGAATTAGACACTTTAAGAGATTGATTTAATGAGCGAATCTTTATTGGTAACATATTCTCTTCTCATTTTATTTCTTCCGTTGCTCGGTTTTATTGTAACCTTGGCGCTTGGAAAGAAAGTTCCAAAGATTTTTATTTTCGAGAACCTGGTGATGCTCATCTCGTTGGTTTTATCAGGAATACTACTGTTCACAAAATTAACTTCTTTTGCAGATACTACTATAACCTCTGAGTTTGTCTGGATTGATCTTGGAAACGTTCCGGTAATAGGTTCAATAACAATCACGCTTGGTATCCTTTTAGATGATATAAGCACTTTGATGATTGTGGTTGTAATGCTTATAAGTTTCCTCGTTCATCTTTTCTCTGTTGATTATATGAAAGGTGATATAAGGTATAACAGGTATTTTGCATACCTTGGTCTTTTCACTTTTTCGATGGCTGGAATTGTAATAACCAGTAATATGCTGATGATGTATATCTTCTGGGAACTAGTTGGAATTTCATCTTACCTGTTAATAGGATTCTGGTACGAGAAAAAATCCGCATCCGATGCAGGTAAAAAAGCATTTATAGTTAACCGTATTGGCGATATTGGAATGCTTGCAGGAATACTAATTCTTTTTACAACATATCAAACATTTAACTTCCAGGATATTTTTGGAGAGATTGCTAAAGGTAATCTTCCTTTTAACAGCGGATTCTGGCTAACGGTTACCGGAATTTTAATTTTCTGCGGAGCAATAGGAAAATCTGCACAGTTCCCTCTTCATGTTTGGCTTCCGGATGCAATGGAAGGTCCTACTCCTGTTAGCGCACTTATTCATGCAGCTACAATGGTTGCAGCCGGTGTTTATTTAGTTGTAAGAATCTTCGGAATTCTTACTGCCGATGCTATGTTGTTTATTGCTGCAATAGGTGCTTTGTCTGCGTTCATTCCAGCTACAATTGCGTTAACACAAAATGATATTAAAAAAGTTCTAGCTTATTCCACGATCTCGCAGCTTGGTTATATGATTTTAGCACTTGGAGTTGGTGCATATAAGTTTGCGTTCTTCC
>CAZPSY010000010.1:0-17831 GCA_964589295.1 uncultured Ignavibacteriaceae bacterium | reverse complement strand
TGTGCGGCTTTAGCGGTTTCAATTATATCTACATCAGAAGTAATTGAGTGAGAACTGTGTTTCTTTTTTATATCGGTAAAGATTAAAATGTTTTCTGCGGCAATTTGTTTCCTGTATCTTAACAGCTCCCCGGCATCAGATTCCATTAGCCCTTCATCTGCAATGTGAGCAAAAACAAATCCTTCCGTGCGCACAAAATCCAATCCGGCTGAATGTGCTGCGGCAAGTGCCTCTTTGTTGGCGCCTGCAAGAATCTGAATTCCACATGAAAGCTTCGTTAAATTTTTAACTTCATAACCAATTACACTCATCAGGGATGTAATTTCAGGTCCGACTTTTCGTTTTAAATACGGAACATCATGCATGTTTTCAATTGCAATTGCATCAATCCCGTTTTCTTTATAGATAAGCGCTTCCGTTTTTGCCTGTTCAATAATTTGCTTAACACTTCCCCTATAGTTTGGTGTACCGGGCAATGCTGAAACATGAATCATTCCTATGACAGGTTTATAAATATTAAAAAGATTGAGATGTTTCATTTGGGTTCCCAGTCTACTCCTTCGCAAGGAACATAATCTTCAGTGGGATGTTTATCATACTTAAGGCAAAGTACTGCTGAAGTATCAAAATGTTTGCAGCTTGAACATAATGTAGAAGTTATAACATTTTTATTTTTTTCTTCGAACCACCTGTAGCTTACAATTGCAGGATGAAATATGATAACATAAATTGCAGCGAGGCATATAAGCAGCCACAGGTTGAAATCTATTTCGGATTTAATAATCCAAAGCCCTGGAATTGTAATCGCGGTTCTTACTAGTGTCCAAAAAACTATCTCGCCCAAATCAAAGTCCTATTTTAACTACCATACCAAGAAATATTTACAGTTTGAAAATTAAAGAATAAACTAAATTCTTAAAAGAATTATTAACAGAAATACATCCTTTGCAAAGATATTGTAAACTTGTAATATTTACATTAATGTGTTATTATTATCTTTACTGAAAATCTAATTTATGTAGAAATTACCGGTTGAAAGGAAAAGCACTTTTTAGGTAAGTGCTTAAAAATAAAGAAGATAGAGTGAGCGCGGATGGGCTCGAACCATCGACCCTCTGCTTAAAAGGCAGATGCTCTACCACTGAGCTACGCGCCCTGAAAAATAAGAAGTGCAAATATAAATAAGAAGCGAAGTTATTCCAAACTAAGGGTTTTCGCAATTATAAAGAGGGTTAGGTAAAATGATAACAAAAAATTCAAAAATATTAGTTTGCGACGACGACGAAACCCTATGTTATTTGCTTAAGGAACAATTACTTGAAGAGGGGTTTGCAGTTGATACTGTGTACGATGGTGAGTACGCAATTCAGGCAATAAAAGGAACTCACTACGATGTGCTTCTGCTTGACCTTAATATGAAAGTGGTACAGGGGGAGGAGGTATTAAAGTTTGTCAAAGAATACAACCCCACCGTCCAGGTTATTATCCTTTCTGCACAAGAAGAAATGCGTAAAGCTATTGAATGTATTAAATCCGGTGCGTATGATTTTATAACAAAACCATATGAGTTTGATCAGTTACTGCTTACTATAAACAGGGCGGTTGAGCATAAAGAGCTGATTGTTAGAACAGAGTTACTAACAAAAGAAATTAGCAAAAAAAGTTCAGATACAATAATTGGTAGCAGTCCGCCGTTGCAGCGTGTGCTTAACCTTTCACAAAAAGCTGCAGTATCCGATTCAAATATATTAATTGAAGGAGAAACCGGTACTGGTAAAGAATTATTTGCAGAATATATGCACAAACAATCTTCCAGGAAAGAGAAACCGTTTGTTGTTATTAACTGTGCATCCCTTCCGGATCAGCTGATAGAAAGTGAATTGTTTGGGCATGAGAAAGGTGCTTTTACAGATGCAAAAAATACGAAGCAGGGGCTTGTTGAAATAGCACATGGCGGAACTTTATTCCTAGATGAAATTGGTGAGTTGAGCTTAACTTTGCAGCCAAAACTGCTTCGCTTCCTTGAAAACGGGGAGTACAGGAGAATTGGCGGTGTGGTGAGCTTGAACTCAAACGTAAGGGTAATTGGCGCAACTAACAAGAACTTACTTGAAGAGGCAGAAAATAAAAATTTTAGAAAAGATCTTCTTTTCAGGTTGAACGTAATAACTCTAACTATTCCACCATTACGCGACAGGCAGGAAGATATCCTGGTTCTGGCAAATTATTTTCTGGGTGAAAAATCGTCCGTGAGAGCGCCAAAACATTTATCGGAACAAGCTAATGACATGCTTCTTAATTATTCCTTTACAGGCAATGTACGCGAGCTTGAACATATTATTGAAAGAGCTATAATTTTTGCAGAAGGGGAACTTATCCTGCCTGATGATCTGAACCTTCCACATTCTTACCAGGCACGGTCTAGAAGTCTTTCCCCAACAGAGGATAATGATGAAATTCTTAGTATGGAAGAACTTGAAAAATGGCATATCAAAAAAGTTCTTGATAAAAACAGGTGGGATAGATCTCAAACTGCAAACCAGTTAGGAATAAGCCCCAAAACACTTTACACAAAAATTAAGAAGTACGAACTAAAACCAATTTAATTTCAAATGGCGGCTAATCCAATTGATAAATATGCTGCTGAAGAGTTGTTTAGCAGTCAGAGCGCTGCAATTGCAATTGCCGATAAGAATAAAAAGATAGTTTGGTTTAACCAGAGCTTTAAGAAAAATTATGGCACCGGCAGAATCAAGGGGGTATCTATCAACAGTCTGTTTAATCTTGATTTGCCCGACCTGCCGTTAACTTTAAAGAAACAAAAATCGCTTGTTCATCCTTTATCCAAATCCAATAACAACCTTGTAGTTACACCCCTGCAAACTAAAGCAAAAAAGGGGATGCTTGACGGTTACATGCTCGAACTTGTTGCAATTACCCAAAGCACGCCGGATAGCAGTTTTGATGCAGAGATACTTCAAAGAAATATTGTTTTCCAGAATGACTTGCGACAGGTGCTTATACTTCTTGATAATGAAAGCTCGTTAGATGTAATTACGCAAGAGATTATTTTAAGATGTGTAAATACAAGTAACAGCGATTTTGGTCTAATCGTTTTTCAAACAGACAGGAATAAGTTGGATTTTCTTTTCCATGACCCGAGTAATTTTATAAAAGACAGGGGAGCAGTTGAAAAGACAGCTAATTCCGATTTTGCTTTTATAAGTAAATGGCTGGAACTTAATAACCGACCGCTTATTGCATTAAATAAGCAAAACAATATCGGGTTCAATTTAGCACATGCACTTAATTCTGAATCACTACTAATATGCCCGGGCTTTTTCGATAAATCATTACTCGCTTCAATTATTGTGGGAAAGAGGGAGGGCAACTATTCATCACTAGAAGTAACCCAGATCGAGCAGTTTGCAACACTGCTTTCATTTACAATAAGTAATATTAAAACACGCGATTTAAATGCGGCTTTGGAAAGCCGGCTTCTTCAATCGCAAAAGCTTGAAACAATCGGAAAACTTTCCAGCGGGATGGCACACGATTTCAACAATCTTCTTTCCAGCATTTTTGGCAGTCTAAATTTATTACGAAAAAGGGTTCCACAAACCGAAGATGTTGACAGGTTGATTGATAATATTGAAAACTGCTCGGTAAGAGCAAAAGATTTGACCAAGGGTTTGCTTTCTTACGGAAAACCTACACCGAAACGAAAAGAGCTTGTTAAACCAAACTTACTTACAAACGAAATTTCAAAAGTTATTAATCAAACTTTTCCCAGGAATATTACTTACACATGTATAACTGAAAAAAACCTGTACGATATACTTGGCAACAGCACGGAAATTTACCAGGTGCTGCTTAACTTATGCGTTAACGCCAAAGAAGCTACCGGCGAAAAGGGAACAATAGAACTATCAGTAAAAAATGTAACGATAGATAATGGAAACATTTCTATTTATCCCTGGCTTGAAATGGGTAACTATGTTTGTTTTTTGGTTAAAGATAACGGCAGCGGAGTAAAAGAAGGTGATTTGCTAAAAATATTTGATCCCTACTTCTCAACTAAAACAAAGGACACCGGCTCGGGGCTGGGGCTTTATGTTACCTATGGTATAATCAAAGCCCACAATGGTTATGTCGATGTCTCCAGTTCTCCCAATAAAGGCACTACATTCGAGGTATACATACCATCGTATGAACCTAATAAGATTGCCCAGGCTGACACCACGGATAAAATAATACTACTTGTTGATGACGAGCCGATGTTAAGCGAGCTGCTGGCTGAGCTGCTTGAATCGAGTGGATTTAATGTTATAAAAGTTTCTACTGGAAAGGAAACAATCAAAGTGTTAACCGAAGAAATAAAGGTTGATCTAGCAATTATAGATTATTACATGCCGGAAATGAGCGGGCTGGAAACAATTGAAAAAATAAGAGCATTGGGTTTTGATCTTCCAATAATACTATCTTCCGGAAGTATGCAGATAGATGCTGATTTTTCTTCGGATAAATACAGGATTGACAGCTGCCTGCAAAAACCTTATGAGTTTGATACTATGCTGGCAACAATTAAAAAACTATTCTAAACTAATCTTCTTTCTCTTCTACGTTTATCATCTTAACGCTGTTTGTGTAATCTGCAATTACCGGGTCTTTTATAGAGTTCAATTTATCCAGCACATCTGTAATCTCCTTAACTGCCGTTTCTATATACTTAAGTCTGCTAAGAAGCGCTTCCCTGGATATTTCATCTTTCCCAAGTTCTCTTTTAATTGCAGCAGATGAAAGGGAAAGTAAAGTTAACGGCTGCTTTATTTTGTGATTTGCAGTAACTACAGTTGCAAGAAAAGTGTTTTTCTTTTCTGCTTCGAGTACAAGTTTATTTGCATCGGAAAGTTTAAGCGCGGACATGACCCTGGCGACCAAATCTATTCTGTTAATTGGTTTCTTTATATAATCAAAAGCGCCTGCTTCCAATCCTTCTTTTGTATCCTCCGCGTCTGATTTTGCAGTAACAAGAATTATCGGAATACCGGAAGTTTTTTTATCCACAACCAGAGTTTTGCACACTTCAATTCCGGTTATATCCGGCATCATAACATCAAGTAATATAAGATCGGGCAGTTCACTCTTTGCTTTTTCTATTCCGGATTTACCATCGTATGCTGTTATAACTTCGTACCCTTCGTGTTCCAACCGATCCTGCAACATAAAAACATTTTCCGGTAGGTCATCTATCACAAGTATTTTTTTCATCTTAGCTTGCCTTTGGCTGTGAGATCAACTGCTTAATTTTAAATGAAAGGTTTTGTGCATTAACCGGTTTCGGTACAAAATCGTTGAACCCTTGCTTTAGGATAATCTCACTGTCAGCAGACATAGCTTTGGCCGAAACGGCATACACAGGTAGGTCCTGCCATTTTTCATTTTCTCTGATAAGTTTAATTGTCTGAAATCCATCCATTTTCGGCATCATTATATCCAGCAGTACCAGGTCAGGGGTTGCTTCTTCCAGAAGTTTCAGGCATTCAATCCCATTTTTTGCTAGATACGTTGAACATCCGCAGGCTTGAACTATTTCATCTATTGTAAATAGTGTATCAGGATCATCATCAACGATCATTACGCTGGGTAAGTTTTCCTGTTCCTTTATTGGTTCCGTTTTAGTGTGTCCGTTATTACCATTATCGCAAATCTCTTCCACTTCTTCTAACGGGGTAGAGTTAGTCTCTTGCATCTGTATCCTGTCCCGAACAATCTTAAGTACATCATGCGGATGTCCTTTTGATTTTACGGCAATATTTTCTACAATGTTGCTTAGTGATTTTCTTTCGTCATCCGATAAGTCTTTTGCGGTGCTTATAAGAATAGGAATATGTTTTGTTTTTAAATTCGATTTAAGTTTATATGAAAGCGTAACACCATCGATCTTTGGCATCATTAAATCTATAATTATAAGATCTGGCTGCACTTCGGCAATTTTAGTAAATGCATATTCGCTATCCTGGATATACTCTATTCGTATTTCATCATTACCAAATTCTTTTTTGAACTTTTCAAATTCAAGTTCATCATCATCAACAATAACAATTTTCCGAATTTGTTTCTTTGCAAGATTTTCGAGTCTTGAAAAGGCAGACAATATTTTATCCGCAGAAATAGGTTTAACAAAGTATTCGAATGCACCTAAACCGTAGCCAATATTTTTCTCTCCAAGTATAGACAGCATGATGATTGGAATATCCTTTGTCTTTGGATTTTCCTTTAGTTCCTTAAGTACACACCACCCATCTTTTTTAGGAAGCATCACATCAAGCGTAATTGCAAACGGCTGTTCCTCAATTGCCATTTGAATACCTTTATCGCCGTCTTCGGCAAAGATAACCTGGTATCCTCTGGAAGTGAGGTACTGTCCTATTGTATATCGCACTTCTTCATCGTCATCAATAATAAGGATCGGGTTTTCCCGATTTTTCATTAACGCTTTAACATTAATTTTTTTCTGTGCCTCCGGTAAAACCGAATCAACAAACTTAAGCGGCACAGCAAAGCTAAAGGTAGATCCTTCACCAACTTTACTTGTAACAGAAATTTCTCCATCAAGCAAGTCGGCTATTTTTTTACAGATAGCAAGCCCAAGCCCGGTTCCACCATATATTTTAGTAGTAGAGCCATCAACCTGCCTGAACTCTTCAAAAATATATTTTTGCTCATCATCGGGTATTCCAATGCCTGTATCCTTAATATCAAATTTAAGCATATCATTTACTGTTGATATTTGCAACGATACACTTCCTTCGTCTGTAAATTTAACGGCATTACCCAGCAGGTTGATAAGCACCTGGACAATTTTACCACGATCGGTATGAATTATAATTTTTGTATTTGTATTCCTAACAATCTTGAACTCAATTTTTTTATTCAGCACTAACGGGTTAATAGAGTTTGCCACTTCTTCCAGTATCTCCTCAGCGAGCGTATCTTCCTCTTTTATATCCATTTTACCGGCTTCAATTTTCGAGAGGTCGAGGATATCATTAATTAAGGTCATCAGTCTTCTACCGCTGCTAAGCACAACTTCCAGCCGCTCTTTATTTTTGCCCTTAAAATCGGCCTTTTCTAAAATCAGTTCGGTAAGCCCAAGTATAGAGTTCATTGGTGTGCGCAGTTCGTGAGACATACTTGCAAGGAACCGTGATTTTACTTGTGTAGACTCTTCTGCTTTTTGCTTTTGCACTTCCAGTTCGGCGGCTTGCTCTTTAAGCTCGCCATGTAATTTAGATAGAGAGTCGTGCTGTTTTTTTATCTGAACATTTTGTCTCTGGTAATCATCATTTAATTTTTTAAGCTCTGCAATAAAGTCCTCAAGCTGGGTTAACGCTTTGGCATTTGTTAACCCAACAGCAAGCTGTTCTTTAATTTTAGAAAGGTATTCATTCACCTCGTCATCGGGTTTTACAACCGAGCCAAGCATAAGAACAGAAGTAACAGCATTGTTATAAACGATTGGTAAAATAACAAGGTGTTTTATTTCCAGATCAAGCAAACCGGTTGAAACAACCGGCAGTGCATCGCCAGAACTGATTTCAATCGATTCTTTATTTTCAACCACGCGATCATAAAAACCAAACTCTTCGTATTGCTTCGCTTTAGTTTTTTCAATCCCGTATGAACTTATAAGGTGTAGTTTTCCTTCTTCAACTGAATAAAGTGCACCTATAATAAATCCGCCTGTATTTATTATCTTTTTAAGTGCTGCATCCGATATTTCGTCCAGAGTAGGATTCTGGTTAATGAGTGTAATAAATTCAGAATATTCATTCTTAGCTTTTTCCTTTTTCTCCAGTTCATCCAGCATCACATTAAACGCATTTCCAAGTTTCCCTATTTCGTCGTGACTTTTAATTTTAATTTTAGTTTTAAAATTACCCTCACGCATATTGGTTGTTGCCTGGCTTAGCTCAGTAAGTTGTTTTCTTAATTTATCTGTAAATAAAAATGTAAAAATTAGAGAAAGAAAAACTCCGGAAAACCCGATTAAAATGAACATATCCTTTAGGTTAGAGCGCAGTTCTGCAGCTTCGCCCATAGTAGTAAAAATTAAATAGTAAAGATTGTTTTTATATTTTAAGCCAGACCCGGGGTTATAAATTGCTGCCAATATATCTTTTGATTCAGTACCTTCGGTGTATAAATCAAAATTATTTTTCCCCTGCAGGAATTTGTTTGCTTGTGTTAGTGTGTAAAAATACTTTTGGTTAACAGAAGAATTTGAAATGTCGGCGAGAGAGCCATCCCATACAACTGCCACCTCAGAGTTTATTTGCCGGGCAAATTCATTTAAAAGTTCTTCTGAAAGAATAATGCCGTAATAATATTTTATGTTTTCCTCTGAAGTATATTCCAATATCAACACATAAGGATTATAATCTATAAATTCTTTTAATCCGAAATTTTTATCGGGCACATAAATTTTTTCGTTACATGCAATTCTACGAATAGGTGTAAAATCGTCTCCGCTTGTTTCCAGTATAAAATCCAGTTTATCGTTGGTTAGTTTTCGGTTATTTAAAACCCCGGAAACATTATTAAGGGTAAGGGCTAAAAATTCATCCTCGGTTTCAAGAATTTTAGAGCGGTATGTATAAATGAAATTGTTTGCAGAATTGATTAGATGCCGGGATTGCTGAGAGGATAAAACCTCGTACATTATGGAATAGAAGACAATAGCTGCGCTGCTTATAATAAGTACAACTATTATAAAATTTATTAATAATATTCTTAAACTAATCTTCATATTTACCGCCCCGGTTAATTTTCTCTTTGAAGAACTTTCCTTATGGTGATTAAGAGTTCGTCAAAATCGTAAGGTTTGCTAATGAAGTCTGTAGCCCCAAGTTTGGCAGCGTCGATGGCGCTTTTAACATCTGCGTAAGCTGTTAGAACTATAACTTTCGGATTGGAATTTTTACCATTTTCGATTTCGCGTAAAACCTGAAATCCGTCTTTACCAGGCATTTTGAGATCCAGTAGAACAAGATCAGCTGGATTTGTTTTGATATATTCTGAAACATTTTCACCACCTGTAAGGAAGTTGGATTCATAGCCCACTTCCTTTAATTCTTCCGCGAGTATAGTACATAAATTAATATCATCATCAACGATGAGTATTTTTTCCATTTTAGTTCAAGTCTTCCCCAGAGACCTCGTTAAGCTTATAATATTTTATTTGTTTGTTACGTTCCTTAAGCTCGTCTCCAAGTACATGACCCCCTTCAGGATTTTCGAAACGTTCTTTAAGAGTAGGAACTAATTCGGCTTTTAATAAAATTACTAATTCTTTTTTACGTATAATAGTTTCATCACTGCCGGTTAAATACCTTATACCAAAAACCCACCAAGGCAAGTCCTTAAGAAACGGTATTCCATTGCGAACAATCGTTTCTTCGTTTATAAACAATCCGCCAAGAATAGTTTCTTCGCCATCCAGCATCAGCACCTGGGTAGCGGCAGTAGTTTTCTTAATTTCTGTTGTAGTTTCGGTTTGCGTAAACGAACTTCTTTCTACTGCAATATCCAGAAGCACATAATCAATTCCTTCTTCTTCATGAATGTATGGAGTTACATTGATAATTGTACCGGTTGGAAAGAATTTCTCAATTGTGTTACCGGCAAAGTCTCTGGTTCTTACAGAAAAATCGGATCCGATTTGTATGTTACCCTTGTTACGGTCTCTAACTGTTATGTTAGGACTTGCAATAATTTCACCAATTCCTTCATCTTCAAAAAACTTGAAAACAGCAGTTGCCTCACCGAAAAAGCCGCCAACATCAAAGTCGGAAGTTATTCCTAGATTAAAGTCTGGCTGCAAGCCAGTCTCTGTGGCTGAACCGCTTTCCGTTTCGGTTCTAATTAATCCGCCTACGGTATTATCTTCACCGGAAAGTAAAAATTCCCAACTTATACCAATGCTCTTAGCCTCCTGAACATCCACTTCGAAGAAGACCGCAGAAATTTTTACTTCGCGGGTATTAATAGAAGCATAGGTTTCGGGCGTAAGCTCCTGCTTTACCTCGTTACCGCGTTTAACCACTATCACATCTTCCTTGGTTTCAAACTGCAGCCCTGCATATTGTACAATTATTATCAGAGCTTTGTCGTACGGCATATTGTCAATTTCTATCCCGATAGGATCATCTTTCTGGATAGTAGACACAATCCTTCTGCCTGTAGTACTTTCACTTACCTTACTTAACAATTCCATTGCCTGGCTGAACGGAAGATTTTCAGACATTGTAACAAGTTCATCCGGGTTCTGGTAAGTTTTAAATCTTCTCTCCCAATATTTTTGAGGGAAGACTTGTATTACAAGAAAAAGAGATAGAACCAAATATATAGTGAAGTTTTTCATGTTAATTCTCTCATTTTACTTGGTTGTTTCTGTTCGATCTAAATCAAGTGTAACTTTTTCAATTATACCGCCTTTATTCAGTATAAAGTTGACGGTACTGTTATTATAGTCTATCATAGTTAGGTAACCCAAATAGACTTGCTCGCCTTCCCAAACGAGAAAGGTGTTTCCTTTTGTATCGGCAACAAATGCTCCTTCAGGTATTATAGCTAACAATTTTGCACCTTGCACATCCAAAAGTCCATCAAGATTAGGTGGAATTTCATTCCTTATCAATGGATAGAAAGCATCATAAATCGGACCAGTGTTAAGATTGTTTTCAACAAATTCTGCTGGTGCAAACCTGTTATCGGCGGAGTAGTAAACCTGCGCATTCATTTCGAAACTAACAAGGAAGAGCGGAAGTCCTTCCGTATCTGTTCTTATTAAGTTTCCTAACGTAAGGTAGGTTACCTTTTTAAGTTCTTTGCTTTGTTCGATGGCATAAATTAGTTTAAACACATCATTAAAATATCCACCGCCGGTTAGTTTATACTCATAAACGAAAAACTCTTTGTCACGTTTCAGATCCACAAACTCCACGTTAACCTGTGTGTCCTCTGAAAAACCGGAAAGGATACCATTAACAAAGTTGTAAAACTTAATTGATGAAAGATTCTGAGGGATATTGAATTTTCTAGAAGAGAGAATAGAATCGAGAATGGCCGAACGATTCAGCAGGCTTTCGTATCTTATTCTCAGTTCCTCAGGATCGTAAACGTTTGCATTTAACTCCTCAAGTTTTTCTTCTCTTTCAGAAATTGAACCTTGCTGGAAAACAAAAATATAGATGCCACCAGCAATTAGTATGAGTATAAGCAAACCTAAAAGTCCGAGTGTACTTCTGATTTTTTTATTCATTTTTCTTCGAATAACTTGATAGATTAAAAATTAAATTAAATTTATAAGCGTTTCTTTCTCTCAACACTTCATAAAACATACTCTTTAGAGTTGCCGATTCAATTGAGTACGCAAAATCGGTAAGCACGTTACGCTGCAAAGAGTAGCCTTCGGCAATAACTGCATCTCCGTCTCCCCTTGCAATCCTTGAGAGCCATAAGCTTTTTTTCTGACCACAGAAATCGGATATACCTCCCACTACTTCCTTCCAGACGCCTGTTCCTGCAGTTGCAGAATCGAGAATTGCCTGGGTCTGATCGAAGCTGCTAATTTTACCTTCAATCCCTGCAATCTTACCTAAAACCTCTTGATTCTGTCTCATCAGTATGGTCTTTTGGGTAACCTCATTTTCAAGTTCTATTATCTTTTTATTGTTATCTAATACTTTTTGAGTAATTAGAAATGCAACCAGGAAGAGAAGTGGAAACATAAGGTAACCATGCCAGCCAAACTGGAATACTTTCTGTTCTTCTTTAACATACTTTGGCAAAATATTAATACCGTGGTGCTCCTGCTGCTGCTCATCGTAATAATCTGTGGCAACAGAAACCGGTATTGTAAACGAAGAAAAACCTTCCTTGGTTTCCTCGTCCAGCCCCGAAAGATCCAAATCATCAAATACAAGACGGCTTACATTTGCTTCCGGAAAGGTTCCGTAAAAGGAAAGTATTAAATTTTCCGAGTCGTCTTCGCCGCACACTATAATATTATCGAGTGAAGAGATCCCGCCATTCTCCATCTCGAGCAATATTTTAGAGAAGTACACATCATAAGTATGCAGGTTTTGTGTACCTATATCGAGCGTTGCACCAATATGCTTAAGTCTTCGACCCTGCAAAAAGATAAGTTTACTATACTCCTTACCTATGTAAACAATAAGGGAGTGGTCATCCGGGAAAAACTTTTTGCGTTTGGCAACATAGTAAGCCAAAGAAAGATCGGAACTTTTTATAGTTGGGATCTTATAATGCCTTTTACGATGCTGTTTTGCAATTGAGTTTACAAGATTTATACACGCAACTTCGCCGACAATAAAAACAGAGAGCAAAGATTTATCTGCTAGTTCAATATAGTCCAGACTTTCTTTGCCAACGCTAATGTTTTTCGAATTAAGAATTTCGTTAACTATCTCCTGCTTCAGCTTGGCAGCATTAGTAGGGCGCTGCCCTTCAAACAAGTGATAATATATCGCCGGTTCAGTTAGTGCGGGCACAAAACTGTATTTGGATAAATTGAGGTCTTTAAGCGCCTCATTTATTTCAGAGAGACTTGACGAATCAAGATCACCCTCTATAGAAGCAGTTTCGTCTATTCCGTCAATATCAAGGGAATCTCCCTCAACACTAAAGCCGGTAGCGCCTGCCTCTAAATCGGTTGTTGAAGGTAGAATACTTACTGTTGCCGTTCTAAGCACTTTAATCTTAGAGCTGTCCTTTTCCCTTGTGACAACGGCTAGTTTAGTATCGTTACCTTCACAATATATACAAACAAGAGGTTTCATTTTGCTGTTATTAGTTGTTGAATTCTTGTCTTATTATTAGCGTATGTAATTGCAGTTTCAAGAGAAATTCTCTTCTGCAAGTAGAGCCTTTTTAAATCCTGTTCCATTGTAAGCATTCCTTGCTGCCCACCCTGGTTTATCATCATGTAAATTTCGCCAACATTATTATTTTTAATTGCTGCCTTAACACTTGGCGTTACAATTAATACTTCTTTTGCCAAAACTCTTTTCCCATCTAAGCTTGGAACCAGTTTTTGCGATATAACCGAAATCAGTACGTCTGCAAGCCTGTTGCGAACTCTTTCCTGTTCGGTTGGGTTAACCTCGGCAATAATTCTTTCTATAGATTCCGTTGCCGACGAGGTATGCAATGTTGAAAAAACTTTGTGCCCGGTATCTGTAACTTCCAGGGCTGCCATAATCGTATCAGGATCTCTCATTTCACCTATAACTATAATATCAGGATCCTGGCGTAACGCTTGTATAACTCCCTCTTTAAATGAAAGCACATCTCTCCCAACTTCCCTATGTTTAATAAGTGCGATGTTAGAGGTGTGAACATACTCTATTGGCGCTGCAACTATTACAATATGTGCAGGATCGAATTTGTTATGATAATCAACTATAGAATCGAGAGTGGTAGATTTACCAGAACCGGTAATTCCGGTTATTAGAGATAAACCAAATTTTATATAATTATGGCTTAAGTATTTAATTGCATTAGAATGAAACTCGAAAGAAGAAAGCGGGCGAATGGATGTATTTATCGCTCTCATATTTAAGGCTAACGTATCAAGATCGAAATACGAATCGGCTCTGAACCTTACATTTATCTTCCTTCGTTCATAATAGAATGTATAACTAAAATCCAGGTTTCTTGTTGCTCCCAGGTACTTTTTCTGGCTTTCATTTAACAGGTTGCATATTATCAGTGCGGATTCATCATCTGAAAATTGAGGCAGGTCTTTTACTCTTTCTTTCTTACCATAAATCCTCATCCAGATATACCCTTCATTGCCATGCCCGCCAATTTCAATATCAGATGCATCTCTCTCTATCATCGAAGTTAATACCTTGTTAACAAACTTTCTTACTATCAGTTTGTCATCTTCCTCAATCTTGTGGCAGTTCTCAATTACATAAAGTGTGCGGTCTATACCCATCATGGCGTCAGGTATGGAAGAGCAAAACTCCTGTAATATTCTTTTTTCTTCAGTAACTATCACAACGGCATCTTCAAGGTATTGTTCCTAATTATTTGATTTAAATCATATCTATAATATAGATGCATAAAACATAAGAGAATAATCTTTGAATGAATTACTTTAATAATTTATTTTAATCCCTTACAATATAAGAAATTATCTTTATCTGTAAAATATTTTTACTGTAATTATTTTTCTCAACCAGCACCACCCTGGTCTAAACATTTCTAATAGGTCTGCTTATTCTTCGGTTGTAGCCGACAGAACTTCTTCAATAGTTGTAAGACCCATCTTCACCTTTTCCAGACCTGAATCTCTAAGGGTAATTGAGCCATCTTTCTTTGCCTGGACTCTAAGTTTTTCTTCATCGACATCAGAACCAGATCTTACAATAAGTTGTCTTATCTGTTTGGTAAAATAGAGCGTTTCATGTATTGCCATTCTTCCTTTATAACCTGAACCATTACACACATCACAACCAGCCGCCTCATACGGTGTATGATCTCTCCATTCTGTAATATTTAACCCGGCTGCATCCATTAGTACTTCGTCAAAGTTTGACTGTTTCTTTTTACATTTAGGGCACAATGTTCTAATCAACCTCTGTGCCACTATAAGATTAATTGCATAAGCAATCAAAAAAGGTTCAATTCCCATTTTGAATAACCTTGCAACGGCACTCGGGGCGTCATTTGTATGTAAGGTTGAAAAAGTTAGGTGACCAGTGTTAGCAAGTTTTATTGCAGTTTCAGCTGTTTCTTTATCACGCATCTCACCCACCAGAACAATATCGGGGTCATGCCGCAGTATTGATCTAATGGCTTGTTCAAAATTCATTCTGAATCCAATTTTTAACTGCCTTGCTCCTTCTATAACGTATTCCACAGGATCTTCCACCGTTAAAACATTTACTTCAGGAGTTATTACCTGGTAAAGTGCGGCTACAAGGGTTGTACTTTTACCACTACCTGTAGGACCGGTTAATATTACCATTCCCTGCGGTTGATTTATCGCTTTTACAAAATTTTCTCTAGCTATTCCTGTAAGCCCCAGCTTATCAAGATCTGTAATAACTTTTCTATCATCAAGAATTCTTATTACAATGCTTTCAAATTTATTTTTAAGCTCAGTACCAACCATAGGAAGTACCGAAACCCTGAACCTGATGATATGACTATCAATTTCTCTTTGAACAAATCCATCCTGCGCTCTTTCTCTTTCGAAGCGGTCCATACCCCTTCCACGATCTTTCACAACAGAAATAACTGCCTCGGGCGAGGTGTTTTCCTGTGAGTGCCAAAGTCTCAAAGTTCCATCAATCCTAAAATAAATATCGGTTTTACTAGAAGAGCGAGGTATAAAATGAATATCACTAGCACCTTTTCTTACACCTTCTAATAGCGCACCTTCAACAAGATTGATAAGCGCACTTTTGTTTATTTCAGCATCCAGTTCTTCTTCATCTACATTGCTGTCATCTCTACTCTCAATACCTATTATATCTTCATCTTCATCCAGTAGAGCTTTCAGAAATAAATTTTCCGGAGGTAATATTTTTTCGATTAGGTGTTCGTAATCTTTTACTTTAATAAATATTACTTCATACTTTTTTGCATTTAATCCAAAAGCCAGACGGGGTATATTCCTATCGGTAGGATCAACGGCAGCAATTATTAGTTTATCTTTAATTCTTTCATCATACATAAACGGAATAATTTTATTCCGCAGCATTAGTTCTTTTAAAGAATCCTCGGCATTCTCGATAATGCTCTTAATATTATCCAGTCGTTCTTCAGGAAGTTCATCGGTAGATGTGTCTAACTCTCTAAAAGCATAAAGGATTGCTACTTCCCTGAATATGGTATCATGGTCAAAGCCAAAATCCTGAACAAGAACCTGGGCAAGGTTACGTTTAACTTTTCCTTTGTCATCCGATTTAGCATTAATCGCTTTTTCAAACATTTCAGCATCAATTATTCCCTTCTTAAAAAGGAGATAACCAATCTTGTCAGTCATTTCAACGTTAGTATCAATCATCAAGTGCTGCCATATAATTAATAGTTTACACCGGGTGTTTTAGGTCTAACTGTTGCAGTCTCTGCCGAAACAAGAGTTAATGCAATCATAATAACCATAATAATCATTGCTATAACAACCTGAATTATTTCAATAAGGTTTTTAAGCCGATAGACGGTTTCACTTTCATAGTAATTTGCAAGCTGCAATGCTGTATTCTTTATAGTACCAGATTCCTCACCTGAATGAAGCCTGGAGAGAGCGGTTTCGGTAAACACACCCGAAGCTTCAAAAGCATCGGTAAGACCCATACCCTTTTTTAACATAAGGGGTATGGCAACGGTTTTAATTCTTTCTTCAAAATACTTGTTGCCCGTTGCTTCTGCAGCAATCCTAATCGGTTCAATACTCTCGGCAGAACCATGGTAAAGTGTATAGAACACCCTGCAAAATACTTCAATTAATGTCTTGTGAATAAGTGAACCGATAACGGGCATTTTAAGCAAATATTTATCTGTTAAAAGCCTGCCTTTTTCAGTTCGTGAAAATTGCCAAAATGCAAGCGGGGGAAGAAAAGTTACTATGGCAATTAATAATGGATTAGCTACAAGGAAATCACTAACATTTAACGTAAAAGCTGTCATTGGTGGAAGTTCAATTCCAAACCGAACAAAAAGTTTTGCTGTTTCCGGAAAGATATAGCCCACGTAAAACAATACTGCAAGGAACAATACAAACAGGGTTACCGCAGGAGTTATAAGTGCGCTTCTTAAACTTTTTCTAAACTCTTGTCTTCTTTCCAGGAACTTTGCAGTTGCCCTGTAAATCTCTGTCATGTTACCACTCTTAGAAGCCAAACCAAGCATGTAAGCAGTAAACTTACCAAACACTGTTTGGTACTTTAAAAATGTTGCCTCACTATCAGCACCCTTTTTCAGATCGTTATTAATTTCTTTAAGTGTATTTCTAAGTGTGGCATTCTGAGTATCATTAATAAGAAGAGTTAAGATTTCAGAATATGCAAGTTTTTGCTCTAACAGCTCTGCACTAATTTTTACAAATGTTACAATCTCAGTATTAGGCGGTTTTCTCTGAAAATCTAGAAGTTTCCTATTTATAGAAAGGACTTTAAAACCCAGCCGGGCTAAAGCATCTTCAACTTCCTTTTTGCTAAAAGCTTTTTGCTCACCTTTTATCGGTTTATCTTTACCTTTTCTAACTCTATAGAAATAAGTAGACTTTTTTTCGATAGCGCTTACTTTAAGCTTGTTTTTTTCTGCAAGGCGTTGGATTTTCTTTTTACCCTCCCCTGCAGAAACAGCCGACAGTGTGCCGGTTATAGTTTGCCCATTAAGTTTTTGCGCTGAAAATTTAAACTCAACCATTTTATATCTCTTTAATTATTCGACTCGATTAGTCTATATCAAATATGGTTCCAAAATTTTTGTGGTTATCTTTGATGTGGCTAAAATTATCTTATAAGAAAAGGTAAAATTTTTCTTTTTAAAAAAGAAAAGGCTGTAAAAATTACTTTACAGCCTTTTAACAAGAAGTTTTAAATTCTGTTACGGAGTGAACACGGAATTTATGGTTTGACCGGTTACAGTTGTTGTAAAGTGCCAGGTATATCCTGTGTTTAGATGCGGATCTCCTTGAATTGAAACCAATTGTGCACCTGATGTAATCGTATACAAACCATTAGCGGTAGAATCAAGACCGGTGTTTTCAACATACGTTTGATTCC
>CAZPSY010000009.1:0-17835 GCA_964589295.1 uncultured Ignavibacteriaceae bacterium | reverse complement strand
AGCCGGTATTCAAGGTTTGTCCATGCAGTTCGTGATCCTAAAAACTGGTCTTCACGGTAACCGCGCACAGACCTTGTACCTCCAAGCCGCCAGAGATCACTATCTTCAAAAAAAGCTCCTGTTAATTCTCTTCCACTAACGGTTATTGCAATAACATGCCTTCTGAAAATTTCATAAAAACCGCTAAAGCTCGCCGTAAGCCGTTGCAAGTTAATGCTGGTTTCCAGGTTGGGTGGAATGAACTCAGCCGGACCATTTATTTTTTTTCTACTAAATGAATAGGAAGTTTCAAAAAGAAATCCGCCCGTTGGCGAAAGCGGATCGTCGCGGATATCAATTTTAAGACTTAACCCGGTTGTAAGAGCGGATGAGTTATAAACTGTAAACTTCGGCTCTTCTCTTTCTGTCGGAATAACCTCTTCGGAAGCGACAAATCCCGCTGCAGAAATATCTTCGGTGGCTAAGTATTCCAAGCTGCCGCCAATTTTCCGCTGGACATAGGTTGTATCCTGTATCCGTTGAAATAATTCTGCATTTAAATTAAATGGATAGCTGAAAAGCCAGGGTTCCAAATATTTTAATTCAAGTTCCTGGGAATTGCGATTGAGCTTCTGCCATCTTACTGCTGCGGCTCTACCTGTTCCAAAAATATTTCTTAAAATTACATTCACTAGTCCTGTAACATATCCTTTTTCATCATCGGTTGAAGGAGGAATGTAACCGATAATACCATCAAAGTTGTTGGTGTTTTTTTCTTTAACATTTATAAGCAGCACACCGTTATTTTCAGAATCCAGAAAGAAAGTAGGAAGCGGAACCGGGTCGAAGAATCTTAGCTTGTTCAATCGTTTAGGAAGGTCATCAACTTTTTCCTGCGAGTAACCTTCTCCGCTTTCAATTCTAAGTTCACGGATGATTACATAATCTTTGGTAGAAGTGTTACCCTCTATTTCTATCCTATCAATGCTGCTTTCACCTCCTTTTTCTAAAAGAAGATAAAGGTCGGCATAATGTTCATCGCTTGTTGTATCATCATAAAGATGAACAGATGAGATTGTAAAACTAGCAAACGGAAAACCATTATTTTCCAACCGGGTTAGCAATTCATTTATGTTTAGCTCAATCTCGAACTTATTGAAAACCTCACCTTCCAGATAAGAAAAAACTGAAATAATTTCTGATAAATCCGATGAATCTGAACTTGTTAGAAATACTTTACTAACAAAAGTAGGTGTGCCTTCATCAATATTTATTACTAAATCAACTTTTTGCGAATCTTCTGAAATGGTAAACGAGCTGCCTTCGAATGTGCTGTTAAGATAACCCTTGAGCGAAAGCTCGCCGGCAATTCTCGATTTAGCACTATCTAATAAACCGGGATAAAATTCGTTGCTTTTAAAGGCGTTTGCAAGATTTATAATTTCGCTATCGCTTAGCAGCGTGTTACCGTTTACTTCTGTATTATTAATTGTTTGAGCAGATAAAAAGAAAGGAAAACAGAAAAGGATAAGAAATTTTTTATTCAGGTTTATCATTAATTACTTTCATCTTTTTACCAACCGCTTCCGGTTTAATCTTCCCGGTAAATTGATCTGCTCCAGTTTTGGGCACCTTGCACACATCAAACATTCCGGCATTTGCAGTTCCTAAAGAAGTTGCGAGGATAAGCTGCTCTTTAAAAGTTATCTGGTGATGCCATCCGTAAACAATACCGGAAATAAATGCATCGCCGCTTCCTGTTGGATCTATAGATGCAATTTTAGGGACTGCAACTTTATAATGAAAGTCAAAATTGGAAGAGTAGAATTGATTTTCTCCATCAGTAAGGAATACCTGCTTTACCCCTTTTAAATAAAGAAAATCCAAATACTCTAATTTTTCTTTTTCTGTTTTTAAACTGATTTTAAGTGATGACTCTGTTTCTTGTACATTATTATGAATAACAGTTGGAGAGGCATCAATACAATTTTTAAGATGATCTCCATAAGTATCACAAACTGAAATTTTACCGTGTTTGTTTGTTAACTCAATTCCTGCAGGAAATATTGAATCAGCCTGCTTACACGGAGAACTGCCTGAAAAAACTACAATCGCAGAGTTTGCAATCATCTTTTCCAGTTTCACAAGGAATGCATCGCCTTCATCTTTTGATATTTCAGGATCTTCACCAAAAAATGAACTTACAGAGGGCTCAGAGGAGTTAATAATTACAGCACAATCGCGTGTTTTTGATTTTGTTGATATAAATGAAAAGCTTATCTCTTCATTCCTAAGAGAATTGCGAAAAACTTTACCATTATCGCCCCCAAGAAAAGTCAGTGCAATGTTCTGCACATTTAATTTGTTTAACTGCCGGCTAACATTTATGCCTTTTCCCCCGGCTTGGAGCGTTACAATGCCGTTCCTGTTATGATGATGGAGTGATACCTTTTGATATTCATATCTTCTTTCCAGCAGCGGATTAATTGTTACAGTTAATACCATAAGGTTTTTAGCAGATGGTTGGGTTAGCTAAATATTTTGTGCAAAGGAATTTTAAACCTGTTTTGATACCAGCTTGAAAATTAAAAACCTATTATCAGTACCTATATCTGAACAGATCACCATAAAGAGGTGTTGTAAGACGGTAATCACCAAAACCTGTTTCATCAATAAATATAAAACTATGATTAAGATCGTAATACTGCCAAACCTCGTACGGTTTCGAATCATACTCAAATGGGTGCCGGTCTATATTATCGGGAGAACCAAGAATAATGAATACCATTCCCCTGTCCGAACGCCATCCTTCTACGTAATGTGAAAAGTGTTCATCAGCATAGGCAACTCTTCTAAAATATTCTTCAAACGCCCGGTTCTGTTCATTTGTAGGATTAGGATCCTTGTCCTTCCAGAACTCAACAAATCTTTTCGATTTTATATCATCAGTTTCCGCTTCTTTTACATAATCCATCTCATCCGGGCTGGCAATATACCTTAACTGCTCTACCGCTTTATCCAGATCCTGAATTGTTCTTGGCACCCCGATCCACCTGGAAATAAATGATTTAGCCACAGAACTAATTATCTGGTCTTCATTATCTTTTAAATAAACATGAAGAATATATTTACCCAGGTTTAGCTTAACATTTTCAAAGGTAAAAAACATTTGGTTATTTCCCTGCTGAACCGGTTTCTTTTCGCTAGCCTGGAATAAAACCTCCTTATCCATATTCGAAACCATGTACTCCATTGTAACTTCAGAAACAGAATCAGAATAGATTTCGAAGAAGAATGGTATGCCATCTACATCTACAAAAACATGCCTGGTAATGTTCGGAATAATTTTATTGCTTCCCTCAACAACCTTGTTTTGACCAATAAGCATAACATCGCTTAGTGATGGATTTATTGAAAGATCGCGAATAGTAAAAAGATTTTCTGAATAGATTTCTTCGCGTGAATCTTTATCCATTACTGCAGTTTTTATTAAATACTTTCCAGGTTTTAAATTGAATGACCTGTGACTCAAATTAAAACTATTAGCAGCAACAGATTCATCGAAACTGTAAGCTACTATTTTTTCGCTCCATATTTTTTCAGTTTGCAAATTCTCTTTTTCTTCATCATAAACAGAAACAGTTACTGTATAAGCTGCTTCAAATCCTTTACCGGTTTTAACAAACTGTACATCCCGGTAAGGTACATGGATGAACACATCCAGTTTAGTATTTCCATCTTCACCGGCAAAGTTTAAAAAATCCTGGAAATACTTTGCACCGCCAATGGGCAGTTTATACAGATCTTCAACTTGAGCTTGCAAGCTGCTCAAAATAAAAATGGAAACGAGTATTGCAGTTAATATTTTCATTTTTTTATCTCCATTATTTTTCAACCACATCGGCAAAAAGATCATATTCATTATAATCGTAAACTTCAGATAAATAAAATTCGCCGATTTTCAATTTTCTGTTTTTTACTGGAATAAGCACTTCCCCGTCAACTTCCGGAGCATCCCTATATGATCGTCCAATATAGAAATCTCCTTCCACAGCTTCAACTAACACTTTTAGTTTTTTTCCTTTTAACTCGCTATTTTTCTTAAGTGATACTTCCTTTTGCAATTCCATCATTTTATCCCTGCGTTCAAGTTTTTCCTCCTGTGGTACAGTGTCGCCCATTTCGTAGCTAACGGTGTTTTCTTCCTGCGAATAATCAAAAGTACCAACTCTATCGAATTGTGCATCACTAATAAATTCGCACAACTCATTAAACTCTTTTTCTGTTTCGTTAGGGTATCCAACAATAAAAGTTGTTCTCAAAATAAGTCCCGGTATTCCCTCTCTTAATTTATTAACTAAAGCGAGAGTCTGTTTTTTTGTTATTCCTCTTCTCATCGATTTTAGCACGCTGTCTGAAATATGCTGTAAAGGGATATCTATATAGTTACAAATTTTTTCATTCGATGCAATCTCATTAATAAGCTCTTCAGGAAAACGGGAAGGATAGGCATACATAATTCTTATCCATTCGATTCCGTTTATTTTGCTAAGTTTATTCAGAAGTTCGGCAATATTCTGTTTATTGTAAAGATCTTTTCCATAACTGGTAGTATCCTGTGCTATAATAACCAGTTCGCGGGTATTATTGGAAGCCAAAAATTCTGCTTCGCGCACAAGTTCTTCAATTGGTTTAGATTTATGATTACCGCGCATAATTGGAATAGCACAAAACGAACATGGTCGATCGCAGCCCTCTGAGATTTTTAGGTAAGCAGTGTGAGAAGGAGTTGTAATAACCCTTTCACCCAGAAGGTTATATTTTAATTCGCCGCCAAGCTCTTTTACAATTCCTTCAAAACATTCTGTTCCAAAGTAGATATCAACTTCAGGTATCTCTTTTTGTAACTCACATTTATATCTTTCCGAAAGGCAACCAGCTACAATGACTTTTTTTGTTTTGCCTTCGCTTTTCCAGTTAACGGCTTTTAATATCGTATCAACTGATTCTTCTTTAGCTGCTTCTATAAATCCGCATGTATTAATTATAATTGCATCAGATTTATCAGGATCGTCTTGCAAGCCAATATTATTTGCCTGCAGTTGTCTCATCAATCTTTCGGAATCAACTGTGTTTTTAGAACAACCCAGCGTAATAACACTTACATTTTTACGTTTTTTCATTTAGGTAACTAATTTCAACTAAAATATTTTAAATATAACCAGATGGCAGGTGCAGAAAATAGGAGCGAGTCGAAACGATCAAAAATTCCGCCATGACCTGGAATGATAGAAGAAGAATCTTTAATGCCGGCATCTCTTTTTATGCTGGATTCTACTAGGTCGCCAAGTTGACCAATAATCCCAATAATAATTCCCAACACAATTACATTTGTCCAGGAAAGAAAATCTAAAACGATTAGTTTTGCCAGAAGCATTGTTAAAATTGCAAATAAAAATCCTAACAGTGCTCCCTCCCAGCTTTTGTTAGGACTAATGCGTGGGAACAATTTATGTTTTCCGAGAGCAGTACCTCCAAAAAATGCAGCAGAATCACAAACCCAAATTGTGGTTAACACCGAAATTATTACAAATCCTCCTCTTGGGTAAAGCTCGTTAACGTTCGGGTAAAATTCGCGGATTGCGATTAATGCTGAAGAGAATAAACCGATATATATAATTCCCAAAACGGTTGCACCAAGATTTTTAACAACCGAACCTTTATTGCGGAATAATTCAATCATCAACAGTAAAAGAATAACGACGAAAAGCAGCGGGATTAAATCAACTACGTGATAAAACTGGTTTGTGATGATTACACAAACTGCTAAAAGCCCGAACCAAAGATTAACGTTTGCAATATTCTTCTTAACCATTCCACTGAACTCGTAGTATGAAATTAATCCAATTGCCAGTGTAAAAACGAAGAAATAGTAACTGCCAAAGTAACTTGCAAGAACGATTAATGGAATAGCAAAAATAGAAACTATTACTCGTGTGGCTGTATTACTAATCGCCATTCTCCTCTTCGGTTGAACTTTCCTGGTTCTTAACGCTGGTTATAAAATCAAGCGCTGGCTGTACATCAACTTTTTTAACCAACAATTTTACAACCGAGAAATCACCCGGAGCTGGAAAGTTATGATCTTTTTGGGAGAGCATTGTTGCTGCAATCCCGGCACTTTCCATATTATCCTTAAGCATTTCAACATCTATCTCGTTGAATGATGTATAAACGAGCACCCAATCGTCTTCATTAAGCTCGTTGTACTTTTTTAATTCAGCAGCATCAACAAGATGTGTTTTGCAATCGGGGCAAATTACAATACCTTCCACGTATTCATAATTACAATTTGGGCAAACCGGCATAATGCCTCCTATACTGTTTTAATTTTTTTATAATACCTCTTAATAAAAAATACCACTATTCCGAATAAAGATAACATTATAAAGAAATATATGATATTTGCATCCAAAGCGCTTGTGTCTGTTGTATCCACACTGAAAATTTCGTCATCACCAATAATAAAGTAAAGCAGCACAGCTGTAAAGTTATTTAAAAAGTGAAGAATTATGGGGATGAATAGAGATTTGCTGAGATATGCTGCAAATCCAAAGTATAACCCGAGAGTGATTAGCGGTAATATTCCATAAGGACTAAAATGATATAATCCAAAAAATATTGCTGTAACAGCGGCAGCTTTAAATGGTGAAATTTTATGCTCAAAACTTCTCTGTATATAACCTCTGAACATCACTTCTTCGGACAAAGCAGGAACAACAGCAATTACTATAATTACCAGGATCATTTCAGGCACGTTGTCTGCTGACAGCAGGTTCCCGAAAGTTTTTTCAACAAGTTCATTTAAGGAATCGAACATAGATTTTATTGAGTTTAGGAATTCAGAACTTGCGGCCCATTTTTCTATAAAGAAGTTTTGAATGTATAAATAACTTTGAAGGAGCGGTGTTAAAACAATTATTCCCACAATAAATAAGAATACTTCGCGCCAGTTAGGAATTTTAATGCTAATAACTTTTGAAACGTCACCGTAAATCCATTTTGCAAAGAGCAATGCAGGAAGAAGAATAAAGAGTATTTGTCCCGCCATAGTCATCAGCCGTAAACCGTTAACCGGCGCAGCTTCCAGATCAAAACCAAATATTAATAGTGTTAATGCGCCGCCAACAACCTGGTAGAGGAAAAACCCTCCAACAAGCCCAAGGAAAGCTGCTGCCAGCGGAGATACTAACGGGTAAATATCCGGTTTGTCGTAAGAATCATTATTCTTTTCTAAATGATCCTGTTCTTCATTTTCGGGATTAGATTTTAAGTCATCCATTAAATTTTTATAAAATTAACGTGGATATTTATAGTGAAGTTAAAGATAAGAAATTATAGACTCAACAATAAAAAAAGGAAGAAGCATTTGCCTCTTCCTTTTAAATTTGGATGGAAATTTTTTTAATGTTTTGATTCTAATTTACCAGCCAACCCTTCGTAGCTTGTTAATTTTGCTTCAACATAACCGATAAGGATTTTTGTTCTAACTTTTACGGGTATTCTCAGGTCATCATCAGTCATCCATACAATAATATCACCTTCGTGTTTAAACAATCCGCCTTCCTGTACCAACGGTTCAACAACAATACAATCGAATTTACCCGATGGAACTTCTACGGTTTCTTTACCATGATAAACTACATCAAGGTCATAAACTTTATCTTTATAAAAATTTTGCATGTGAAATTTATCATTCACTTTTAGTTCAGAATAATTTAAAGTGCGGGCATAGTACAATGCTGAAACAATATCATTTACATAAAGCGGTATTTCGTACTCACCAGCGCTGGTTTTTGCTTTACCTTTTCGCTGATCGAAAAAAGCTGCAAAATCCCTTGAGTAGCTGCCTTCCCTTATATGCTGTTCGAAACGCCATGGAAAAAGCCCTTCAACATCTATATAAGTTTCGTAACGGTCTCTAACCTTGTAAAGCCAATCGAAGCCGGATACGGTTACAACTTCGAATTGAACATGGTATGCATCCCTTCCTGAAATTCTTTTTATCTTTGGAATCTCCATTGTAGCAATACCGGCTGTAATAAATCCGTAGTCTATATTATATACCAGCTTTTCTCCTTCTTTGAATGCTTTATTCTCAACTTTTCGTAAGTCTTCATTTTTCGGTTTATCTTCAGCAAATGCTAAAAAGGTAAAAGCTAACAGTAACAGCCATATATATTTTCTTTTTATACTAAACATTTTTAATCTCCGTAGTTTTTTACTTTCAATTCTCTTTTAATTTCTTCAAAGACTTTGCCAATATCAATACTATTCATACAATCCAATTTCTCGCATTGTTCCCGCGTGCAATTATTGCAATCGATAGAAGGGGAAAAGATTACCTTTTTCTTCGTATAGGGAGCCCATCTTTGTGGAGAACACGCTAATATTTTCGGGTAAAATCCAACTGTAAACTTCCCTAAAGCAGCAGCTAAATGGATAGGTCCGGTTGCATTGGCAATAAAAATATCAGCCAGATTTAATAATGCCTTCAACTCAGAAAGATTAAGCATTCCAGCCAAATTAATTATCGTTTCTTTTACCATAAATTTATTACACAATTCTTTTTCGGAATTACTACCGGTTATAATAATTGCAAGATCATCAACTTCGCTCAACATTTTTGTTAGAGCTATCATTTTTTCCGCAGGAAGATCTACAGAGCTGCCACCGCTGCCGGGATGCAAGATAATAATTTTCTTATCTGAGTTAATGTCAAAATTATGTAATAACTCTCTAACTTTCTTAACACAAGTATTATCGATTTGAAGATCAAATATTACATTATCTCGATTCACACTTTCTTCTATACCTATCTCCTTTAGAAGAGATACATTATACTCAAGTTCATGTTTTTCAGCATATTTTCTGTGTTCGAATACTCTCCTGTTAAAGAGTAAAGAATACCATCGGTAACCTGTACCAATTCTATTTTTTATGCCTGAAATGTAAACCATCAACGCTGTTGTTAAGGTCGGGTAAACCATAACACAAGAATCAAAACCGTATTCCTTTAATTTTTGTACGTTATCTTTTAACAAAATTTTATTTTCTTTTTCAACTAAAGTAATTATTTCATCAATTGCCGGATGCTCTTCTACCAGATGTTTTGTGTACTCCCTGAGCAAGAATGAAATTTTACAATCAGGATAATGTTTTTTTACAATGCCTGCCAGGGGAAGCGCTAAAACAACATCACCGATCCTATCTGTTCTTACTATTAGTAAATTTTCTGGTGCTTTCATTTCCTTGATAAAAATTGATTCCCTTTAATATAAAACCGCCACGGATAGTTCGTTGATTTTGTAATACCAATTCTTTTTGATATTCCAATTTTAGAAGCTTTAACTTTTGGCTGATCGAGTAAAAATATTTTATTCCCGGTTAAATCTATACCTGAATGATCTTTATTTATCCCTAAAGCTTTACAAACTTTACCAGGACCACTTGTTAAATTAATAATTTCCTTATCGTTTTTTAATTTTCTGCCGAACCTGTTTTTTATCATCATATCTAAACCTTTAAGCGGTTCAACTGCCCGAATTAAAACTGCCGTACTATTATCTTCAAACCCCGTTACAATATTACAGCAATGATGAATTCCGTAAGATAAATAAACATATAAATATCCGCCTTCATTAAACATTACTTTATTTCTTTCAGTTTTGCCACCGTAAGTATGAGCAGCTTTATCAATTTCTCCGTCATAAGCTTCAACTTCTACAATACTTGCAGCAAGCAGGTTTTTAGGACTTTTCTTAACCAGCACCTTGCCAAGCAATTCCTTTGCCACAGTAAGTAAATCCCTCTTATAGAAATTTTTGCTAAGCTTTATACCGGAAATTGTATTGTCCATTATACATTAAAAAAAGAATAGTAATCAGTTAGTTTTTGTTGTGTAGAGCTGAGGTAATTACATGTTAAATTTTAATTTAATCTCTTCAATCTTTTCAGAATAATAATCGCTCTTACCCGGTTTCATTTTTATAAGATTTGTAAAAACTTTAATTGCCTCACTATACTGCCCCTGCGAAACATAAATTTGCGCGAGAGTCTCGGAAACTATCAGGTTATTTTCAGAAAGCTGCTGGAGTGAATGGGTTTCCATATTTTTTTCATCTCCGGGTGGTGGTAATTTTGCGGAGGCAATCGTCCTGGCAAGCTGTTCCAACCTGTTTTCAATCGCTTCGGTTTCTTCCAGCTTATCTTCTTCATTTTCTATTACAGCAGGTAAAACAAAATTTTCAGCTTCATTGCTATCCGCATTCTCGTTAAAAAATATTTTTTCTCTTTGTAAACCGGGAACAGATGTACGTTTTCCCAATGTGTCCAGCTCATCCATATAAAAATTGTAGGTCTCATCTGAGTGAATAAGATTACTACCCTTCTTAATAAGCTTAGCGGCAAGTTCCTTCTTACCCATCAAGGCATTTGCCCTGGCAAGTAATAAAATTGCAACAGGGTTTTCGGGATAAATTTTTAATCCCTGGCGCAGAATAAAAACAGCGTCATCAATATTATCGTTTTCAATCTCAAGATATGCTGCTCTAACAAAAAGGGGAGACTTTTTATTGTACTCGTAGATAAGTTTAACTTTATCAGAAAATATTTGCGATGCAGATTTTCCCAATTTTTTATTTAAGTACCTCTAGCAAAAGAATGCCTGATTGAAGTAATAGAAACGTACGAAAACCCGATGAAGAAAAGTAGCTGAAACGGCAGCACAGCAATTTCCAGGAAGTAGATGCTGGATACTACTCCTATAAAACAGTAAACTGCCATGATGGTTTCTACAATAACAGCAAGACCCAGTTTATTGTTTAAATATTTTTTATCCATCCACGATCCGTCTTCGCCAACAAGTTTAAATTTCGGAGTTCTTACAAATTCACTTTTCCTGTTCATCAATCCTTCGAACACAGCCCGCGAATTGTTTATTGCAAAACCCATACTGCCAGCCATAAATAGTGGGAAGAGCACTATTCTTTTTCTCCAATCGGAATGAATATCTTTTTGTGAGTATAAATAAAACATAAATGAACTTATAAAAGCGAAAACAAAAACGGACATCACTGCAAAGTAAAGTTCGTGTGAACCACTGTTTTTTACAAACACAAGCGGTACATTTAAAATTGCAGCAAGAAGTATGAATGGAAATACAAAATTATTGGTGAGATGAAATGTGCCTTGCAGTTTAATTCTCAAAGGTACTTTTGACCTCCAGAGCTGCGGTAAAATTTTCTTAGCTGTTTCTATGGCACCTTTCGTCCATCTGAACTGCTGGGTTTTTAAAGCGTTAATTTCCGAAGGTAATTCTGCCGGTGATGTAAAATCTTTTAAGAAGATGAATTTCCAACCGTTAAGCTGGGCGCGGTAGCTTAAATCTAAATCTTCGGTAAGTGTATCGGCATGCCAGTTACCAGAATTTTCAATACAATCCTTTCTCCAAACTCCGCCGGTTCCGTTAAAGTTTATAAAAAAGCCGGCTTTATTCCTAACAGATTGTTCAATAACAAAATGACCATCTAATGCCAATGCCTGAGCTTTTGTAAGCATTGAATAATCACCATTTAAATGTTCCCACCTTGTTTGAACCATCCCAACGTTTTCATTTGTAAAGAACGAAAGGGTTTTCTTTAAGAAATCTTTTTTGGGGATAAAATCAGCATCAAAAATTGCAATATATTCACCCTTTGCAATCTTTAAACCTTCTTTAAGCGCACCGGCTTTAAAACCATCCCTATTCTTCCTCTGAATATGACTTATATCAAATCCTTCTTTGCGTTTTTCTTCAACTACGCGGGCAGCAATGCTAACTGTTTCATCAGTTGAATCATCTAAAACCTGTATCTCAAATTTATCTTTGGGGTAATCAATCTTGCATATTGTATTGATTAACCGTTCTACGACATATAATTCGTTATAAAGCGGAAGTTGAATGGTTACATTAGCATCGCATTTAAAATCTGGCTTAGGTTCATGTTTAACTTCTTTATACTTTCTATGGTAAAAGAGCATTACAAAACCATGAAGACCAAAAACAAATAATATTAAAAGAGCAACAAAATATCCAACAAGTATAATTTCATCCATTATTAAAATCCTTTAGTTAATCACCATCCCGAAACAACAGCTAACAAGATATCTTCGGAAATTTTATCGAGCGCTATCTCAATCGCCTGTTCTCGTTTATTTTCGATGTCAGCCGGTTCGTAGTCACCATAATTAGAAAAATCCTGATCGAAAATTGTTTTACGTTCGACTAAATCTTTATAAATAACTTTTACCGTTATTGTAACTCTCCTCGAGGAAATATCTTCGCCAGCGCTAACAACAGAAGGTGCATCGGAGAAGGAAACAATAACAGACTCAAGGATTGCATCTGCTTTAGTGCGTTCAGCAACCTGGAGTGAATTATCTTCAATAAATTTATTAATTATCTCTTCAGTAAGCAGTTCTCTTAAACCGGGGACACCCGCGCCGCTTCTGTCTTCCGCAATAGGAATTGAAATGCTGTTAAGGTGTTCAGGAACTGATGCACCGGTAAATGAGTATGTACAGCAACCAATAAACTTAAACAATGTAAAACTTATGAACAAGAAAAAGAACATAAGTTTGGTTTGGTTTGCAATCTTTTTAAACAATTTTTTTTCCATACTCTAAATTTACTGAATATTATATTCCTTAATCTTCCTGTAAAGTGTTCTTTCGCTTATATTTAGCATTTTAGCAGCTTTCCGCTTGCTGCCGCGCGTTTTATCCAAAGCGTTTATTATTGCCTCTTTTTCCATTTCGTTCAAAGGTAAAATTGTTTTACTCTCTTCCTTTTTATTCCGTTCAAAAACCTCATCCCGCTGGTGGATTAGAAAATCCTTCAAATCAACCAGGTCTTTTTTAATTTCGAACAGAGCTCGGAAGAGTATTTCTCTATCTGCTTCCTCGGGGGATTTTTTTAAAAAGACCGGCAGATTTCTGCTGCGGTTAGAATCTTCCCGTTGAACAAAAAGGGAGCTAATCGAATGCAGGTCAATCATTCCATCTTTATTAAGAACGATTGCACTTTCAATTACATTTTTTAATTCTCTTACGTTGCCCGGCCAGTTATATTCTTTTAGCTCTTCCATTGCTTCAGGAGTTACCTGCGGCGGAGCGATTTTATGTTCCGCTGCATAGTCGTTAATAAAAGTAAGAGCAAACTCTTCAATATCGCCCCTTCTTTTCCGAAGCGGTGGGATGCTTAAACTTACTGCTTTTAGCCGGAAGAAAAGATCTTCTCTGAAACGTTTTGTATCTACTTCTTCCTGCAGATCTTTATTTGTTGCTGCAATAATTCTAAGGTTTACTTTTGTAACAGTTTCCGCCCCAATTTTCATAAACTCTTTTGATTCTATCGCCCGTAAAACTTTAACCTGCGTACTAAGCGGCATTTCAGCAATCTCATCTAAAAAGAGTGTTCCGCCATCGGCAATTTCAAAATATCCCTTACGATGATCTATGGCACCGGTAAATGAACCCTTCTTGTGACCGAACAATTCGCTTTCCAGAATACCTTCCGGAATAGCACCGCAGTTTACACTAACTAACGGTTTACCTGCTCTTCTGCTAGATTCGTGAATTGCTTTTGCAAAAACTTCTTTACCTACTCCACTCTCACCATAAATTAATATTGTGATGTCAGAATCGGCAATCTGGGTTACAACATCAACAAGATCATTTACCTGTTGAGAATTTCCGATAATTCCATGTTTATTTTTAAATTCTTTTCTATCCATTCAACCGGGGTTATATTTCTTAATTTGATGGCAACGTGACAAATTGTCGCAGTGCAAAAATAGTGATTTCCTTGTAAATATTAAATATGATTAGAAATGCTGAATTAAGAGGTTTTTGAGAGGAAATTATGTCACAGCTTGATTTTTAAGCCATCTGTGGCAATTATCGTCTTTTTTCTCACATCTTCCGGCAACTGCTTCAAATCAGAATTGAGTTTTTCTTCATCCTCATCAGTAATATGTGTTAAAATTATTTTTGATGGATTAATTTTTACCGCCGCAATTAAAATTTCTTCAAATGAAATGTGAGTTGTCTCACTGATGAAAATATCTGTCTTCATATCTTTAAAAATATAAAGATCGTCTATACTACCAACATCGCCCGTGTAGTGAATCCACTTCTCCTCAACTTTAAATAGGAAGCTTAAACATGCAAAACTTATATTGGAATAATTTTCATACTCAGTTAATTCTGTAAGATGAGAATTCTGATCAGCTAAAATTTCTATTTCATCATTTATCGAAAAAGATTCTTTTATAGTGAAGGGTTCATAATTTATTTTAAATCCTAACCTTTCAGGAAACAGATAGGAGTTAATGAAATAATTCTCAATAACATTTATTAATTCTTCATGAACAAAGATAGCTAGCGGTTCAGTTCGTTTGTACATTTTCATCTGAACAATTAAAGCTGCTAAACCTGTATAATGATCAGGATGAAGATGTGTGAGTATTATTCCGTTTACTGAATTGAAATCTATTCCTGCTTTTAAAAAAGCTTTAGAAATTCCATCGCCGGCGTCAACAAGAAGGTTAAAAGTTTTAGATGAAATAAGAAATGAGGAGTGCTCTCTTTTTAAAGATGCTTTACCAGAGCCTGTTCCTATGAAGGTTATTTCCATGGATTTATTTTACCATGTAATTGGGACTATTCTTCCGGAGAGTTTATACTTTGTATTTATTACCTGAAGAAAACCCTCGGCATCATTTTCGCTCAAAAATTTTCCAACATACACAACATGAAACATTGTACCGCCCACTAGTTTTTCTTTTGTTTCAGAAAAAATTCCCGAATTAAGAAATTCTGCTTTTAATGATTCTGCATTTTCGCGGTTAGAAAAAGCTCCTGCTTGAATTGTAAATTTAAACTCCTGCTCTGCAAAAGTTTCTTCTCCATTTACTTCAGTACTATCCTCTTCGTTATTAACAGCAATATCTTCATCCTCCGGAAATTTATTCTGCTGTGCAATTTTTATATAAGGAGAGCCGGCATAATCCAACATGAGCTGGTCAAGTTTTTTTTGTGCTGTTTCATACAAACCAAGTGCGTAGTAATACGAAAATATCCTGTAGAGAGCAGCATCGGCATACTTGCTTGTAGAGTAGTTATCAACAATATCCTGGTAAATTACAACAGCCATTTGCCCGTTTTCAGTTAACACACCTTCCAGGAATTTAACCGACGGGCTTTCTGGGTATTCTTCTTTAAGATCAGAAAATTCAGATCGTACTTCATCAATATTGCCGCTTTCGATTTGCTTAAGGTATGGAATAATATCAACATCCTGGGAGTATGCCAGACTATTCAAAATGAATAATAATATTAAAGTTGGAATAACTGTTTTAATCCATATTTTATATCGCATAGTTCTTCCCTGCAAAAATAACTTAAATAAGTTAACCGGTAAGTGAAAGTGAATCTTCAACAATTTTGGAAACCCTGATAAAATCTCCAAACAATGTTGCCGAAGTTGCACGGTTCAATTTCACATCTACATATTCGCCTGTTTTAATATCATTATGGAGCGGAAGAATAACAACTTTATTTGTATCGGTTCTACCGGAAAAGAATTGTTCCGACTTCCTGCTAAAGCCCTCAACCAGCACAGTTACTTCCGTTCCAATAAGATCCTGGTTTATTTCATACGATATCTGCTGTTGTAAATCAATTATTTCCTGCAATCTTTTCCCTTTGGTCGTTTCAGGAACATCATCTTCCATCTTAAATGCTTTTGTACCTTCTCTTGGTGAATATTTAAACATATAAGCACCATCAAATCTAACTTCTCTCATCACATCCAGAGTCATTACATGATCTTCATAAGTTTCAGTTGAAAAACCTGCAATAATATCTGTAGAAAAACTTACACCTGGAATAATTTGTTTTGCTTTTTCAATCAACTTTAAATAATGATCAATCGAATAAGTACGATTCATTAATTCTAAGATTCTATCAGAGCCGGATTGAACAGGAAGATGAATGAAATTGCATAGATTAGTATGTTCTGCAATTGTGTATAATAGTTTATCGGAAAGATCCTGCGGGTGCGAAGTTGTAAACCTAACTCTCAGCGAGCGATCCACACTTGCACATGCAGCTAAGAGGTCTGCAAAGTCATTCTTTTCATCAAGGTAAGAATTAACATTTTGCCCGAGCAAAGTAACTTCTTTAAAGTGCCTTTCGGAAAGCTGTTCAACTTCTTCCGCAATTGAATTAATAGCCCTGCTTCTTTCCCTTCCGCGTGTAAAAGGTACAACGCAGAATGAACAGAACTTATCGCAGCCGCGCATAACTGAAATCCATGCCTGCAAGCCATCTTCCCTGTATGGAATAATATCATCATAAGTTTCAGTTTTTGAAAGTTTAACTCCAATTCCTTTATCACCATTATATGCAACATCAATAAGTTCGGGTAACCGACGATATTCATCAGGACCAACAACAAGGTCAACTATTTTTTTATTATCAATCAGGTCTTTTCTTAATCTTTCCGCCATGCAGCCAAGTATACCAAGAATCATTTCCGGTTTTGATTCTTTCAGTTTTTTTAGGTTTCCTAATCTTCCGTAAATACGCTGCTCAGCATTATCCCTTATGCTGCAAGTATTGAGCAATACAAGGTCTGCCGATTCAGCATCTTTAGAAATTGTGTAACCGTTATTTTGCAGAATGCCGAAAATAATTTCAGTATCAGCCAGGTTCATCTGGCAGCCGTAGGTTTCTATGTAAACTTTATTCTTTTTCATTCTGATTTAATTCGTTAAAAGTAAATATAAAACAATCGTTTGTGTGGTTCAATCAATACACATTACCACTCTGTAAGCTGAATATTTCCAGCGTACATTTTGAGAATATTTACTGGACAATTGGGGAAGATTAAATTGTAGTTAATGAGTAAAGGATTAGGTTAAAAATTGCGAATCCCAAAGCGCCAAAAATTATAGTAACAATAATTCTTTTTCTTCTCTGTTCGCGGAATATCTCCCCGCCTAATTTAGAGCGACCGTTAAATTTTACAATCCCAAACATGTATCTGTTTCTTACCTGGTAAATTGAATTAATGAGAGCCAAATGTACATAAAAAAGTAGTATTTTCCATTATATTTAGGGATAGCTAACTGCTATTAAAAAACCCCTCCTAATCGAGGGGTTTGAATAAAACCGATTTAAGCATTCTCTTATTTAATAAGAGTCATCTTTCTAACCTGATTAAACTCACCTGCATTTAATTTGTAGAAATACATTCCACTGTTAAGATCGACAGCATTGAAGTTTACTGTATGGACTCCTGCTTCCATAAATCTGTTAACAAGTGTTTTAATTTCCTGCCCAAGCGAGTTATAAATCTTCAAACTAACTTGCGAGCCCTCAGGAATAGAAAACTTAATTGTAGTAGCAGGATTAAACGGGTTAGGATAATTCTGTGAAAGCTCAAACTCCGTAGGAGTTATAATTTCAACATAAACGATATTTGAATATTCATAAGTTCCATCCAGGTCAACCTGTTTTAACCTGTAAGAATAACTTCCTGCTGACAAATTTTCATCGGTGTATGAATAATAACTGTTTTCGGTTGTAGTTCCATTTCCACGAACAAAACCAATTTTTTCCCAAACCTCTGGTTCACTCGAACGTAAAACTTCGAAACCGGTATTATTCAGCTCTGTGGCTGTAATCCAGCTCAATTTAACAGTGTTTTCATTTACTGATGCATTGAACGATACCAATTCTACAGGAACA
>CAZPSY010000008.1:0-17951 GCA_964589295.1 uncultured Ignavibacteriaceae bacterium | reverse complement strand
AATGAAGCTTTTGCAATCCAGGTGCTTGCCAATGAAAGAGAATTAAAATGGGATAGAGAAAAACTTAACGTGCATGGAGGTGCAATTGCTTTGGGTCACCCAACTGGAATAAGCGGTGCCCGTATTATTGTTACGTTATATCATGCTTTAAAACGTTTGGATAAAGAGTTTGGAGTGGCTGGAATATGTGGCGGCGGCGGGGTAACTATGGCAACTGTAATTAAACGTGAATCATAAAAAATAGGTAATTAATCAAAACTAAAAAGCTCTGGTTAAGTTTTGGGGAATTCAATTTATTGTAACAGCAAAAAGTATTTTTGATTCCCATACCTTCTTAGAGCAGACCTATTAACAAAATATAAGACTATCAGTTCACGAAATCAGAGGAGTCTTAAAATGGTAGATCGATTCAGGGATTGGGACAAAAACAGGCACACCTATGCAAAAGCCTGGAAAGAAAAAACTGGGGGTAAAGTTGTTGGCTATTTCTGCACTTACGTTCCCGAAGAAATTTTGTACGCTGCAAATATACTTCCCGTTCGGATTCTTGGAGGACACGAACCCCAGGATGTTTCCGAAGCACATATTTTTGGAATGTTCTGTCCGTTTTGCAGAGATTGCCTTGCTCAGGGTTTAAAAGGCAGGTACGATTATCTTGATGGGATTATGATCGCCCAATCATGCTTGCATATTCGTCAGGCATATACAAGCTGGATAAAACATATTCCGGTAGACTTCCAATATTATCTTCCAATGCCCAACAATGTTCAAAGTCCGCATGCAGTTAGTTATCTCACAGGTGAATTAAAAGCTTTTAAAGCTGCAATAGAGAAATGGATTGGTAAAGAAATTAGTGATGAAGATATTCGTGCGGGAATAAAGTTAATGAACGAAAGCCGTAGTTTCATGCATCAGCTTTATGAATATAAGAAGAAAGAAAACCCGCCGATATCGGGTGAAGAAACAATGGAGGTGGCTATCTCCCAACAGTTGGTTGATAAGAAGGAGCATATACAAGCACTAAAGCAATTGCTTGAGAAACTCAAAACCGGGTTAGGTGGAAAAAACACCGGAACAAGACTAATGCTGCTTGGAAGTGAAAACGATGATATACCATTTGTCCAGATGGTTGAATCGGTTGATGGTACAATAGTGATCGAAGATCATTGCATCGGCACACGTTATTTTTGGAATAATGTAGACGAGGTTAATGGTGATCCGCTTGGCCTGATAGCCAAACGTTATGTAGAGCGACCTGCCTGCCCGAGTAAAGACTGGATGGACAGATCGCGCATTGATCATATAATTAAACTGGCTAAAGAGTATGATGTGAAGGGAGCCATTGTCATTCAGCAGAAATTCTGCGACCCGCATGAAATTGATATCCCGTCAATCACTAAGAAACTTAATAACGCCGGAGTAAAAACTCTCTTTCTTGAGTTTGATGTTACAGTTCCAATAGGACAATTTAAAATTCGTGTTGAAGCTTTTTTAGAAATTCTTCAAGAAGAAGATTTATTCGTTTAACAAGGGGAAATAATCATGAAAATACCAACGTACAAAACAGAATCATTAAAGTGCTGGAATAAAGCAAAAGAAATCAGAAATGATTTTTATAAGAATTACGCTAATGCTCATGAAAACGGGGGACTACGATGGGCTGGAGGAGCATGGAGTTTCGGCGCAATCCCTGCAGGACTCGGTGATGATATTTATCCCATAACAGGTGAACCTTATGGCGCCAGTATTGCATTCGATAAGGAATTATCACTTCGCTGCCTTGAAGCAGTTGAGAAAAGAGGGTATGCAAGGGACTTATGTTCATATATGCGAAACTACTGGGGATCAGTTATACTTGATGAATATGCATTTGGTGGAAAATTCCCCAAACCCGATTTTATGTGGCAGGACCACATTTGCTGCAGCCATGCAAAGTGGTACCAGGTTGCTTCAGAATTGGAAGGGGGCATTCCAACATTCTGTATTGATGTAGCAGTCGGTCCTTACACCGAGGTAACTGATAATCGAATAGAATATGTTGTTAATCAAATGCACGATGGAATTGAATGGCTTAAGAAAACAACCGGAAGAGAGTATGATGATGAAAAACTAATAGAAGCAGTGCATAATGAATGCCGATCTACATCAGTATGGGCTGAGATTTGTGAGTTAAATAAAGCAGTACCAGCGCCTCTGGATGAAAAGTCAATGTTTTCTCTCTATGTTCTCGGCACACTTGAAAAACACTCGAAGAAAGTTGCTGATTTCTACGAAGAGCTCCGTGATGAAGTAAAATACCGTGTAGAAAATCAGATTGCCGCGGTAAAGCATGAAAGATGCAGGCTTATGTCTGATACTCAGCCGCCCTGGGGGTTTCTCAAAGTGTTCAGGTATCTCGAAAAGTTTGGTGCTGTCTCGGTTGGTTCCTTATATACATTTGGCTTAATCGGAGTATGGGAAGTTAAAGAAGACGGCTCCTGGGGACCAAGAACTACCCCGAAGCAAAAGGGAATCAAAATTGAAAACAGAGATCAGGCACTTAAAATACTTACTGATTGGAACTTAAGTAAACCGGAATGGCAGCATTTTTATTCTCCACATCTAAAGAGCGATATGATGACTCGAATTGCTAAAGAATGGAAACTAAACGGTATTATGCTTCATTATAATCGTGGATGTGAAGGGCTTTCTATTGGGATAGCTGAAAACCGTCTTGCTTTAATTGATGAGGGATATCCCGTAATGACTTTTGAAGGCAACATGGGTGATGAAAGAGAATTCGATGAAGCACAAACAGGATCACGGATAGATTCATTCATGGAAACTCTTGGATTGGAGCAGATAGAGGATTAGACAGCAAATATTAGTAATGCAAAAAAATAATTTCTACAATCGAAAAAAAGTTCGAGGTTAATATGATACAAGTTGGTATTGATGTCGGTGCAAAATTCATAAAGGCTCTAGTTTTAAAAGATGGGAATGTAATTGCGAAGGATCAAATCTCCACAGGTTTTGAAAGTAAAGAGAATGCGGCAAAACTTTTTGAACAGGTATTACAGAAAGCAGGTATTTCCCGGGACGAAGTAAATTCAATTACATCCACAGGCAGCGGACGGAAAGTAGTAGATTTTGCGACAAAAAGTATCACCGATGTAACAGCCGCATCAAAAGGTGCGATAAGCCTTTATCCCGAAGTACAAACAGTAATAGATGTTGGTGCGGAAGAAGGGCGTAGTATCCGTTGTAATAAAGAAGGAAAGATAGTTGATTTTGCTATAAATGAGAAGTGTGCAGCAGGAGCCGGATCATTTACCGAAGCAATGGCACGTGCTCTTGAAATTCCCCTTGAGGAGTTTGGGGACCTTTCGTTGAAGTCTGATAAAGAAATCCCAATGAATGCTCAATGTGCCGTTTTTGCAGAATCGGAAGTCGTATCTCTTCTGCATGCAAAAACACCTAAAGAAGATATTGCTAAAGCAATTAATGATGCCGTTGCATCAAGGATAACTTCTATGGTACGTAAGGTTGGCTTTGAGAAAGAGATTGCCCTGATAGGTGGTGTTGCTTATAACACAGGGTTTATTAATTCTCTTGAAACAGATCTCCAGGAAAAAATAATTATTCCTGATGACCCGGAGTATGTTGGTGCTTATGGAGCTGCTTTAATTACTAATTAGTCCGAAAAAAATAAAAGGATTTTATAATGGCAAAAGAATTCTGGCGTTGGAAAGAATATAACTGGAAGAGCGATACAATTGACTGGAAATCGGGAACAACCATAAGTGCCGGTGTTGATGTTGGCTCGGTTAGTTCGCAGGCAGTTATTCTGGTAGATGGAGAACTCTACGCATATTCAAATATGAGAACCGGCTCCGATAGCCCTATGAGTTCTCAAAATGCAATGAACTGGGCAATGGAAGATAACGATATGAAACTTGATGATATTCATTATGTGGTAGGAACAGGTTACGGCAGGGTAAATGTTCCGTTCGCCAACAAGACAATAACTGAAATTGCATGCCATGCAAGAGGTGCAAACTTCATGTACGGAAATACTGTTAGAACTTTGATTGATATGGGAGGACAGGATTGTAAAGCAATCCAATGCGATGAAAAAGGTAAGGTTGTAAATTTTCTTATGAACGATAAGTGTGCAGCAGGAACGGGACGAGGAATGGAAGTATTTGCTGATCTTTTATCGTTATCTATTGAGGATGTAGGTGAATTATCTTTTGACATTGATGAGGAACCTGAACCGGTAAGCAGTACCTGCGTAATTTTTGCAAAATCAGAAGCAACAGGTTTGCTGCGGCAGGGCTGGCCCAAAAATAAAGTTCTTGCAGCTTACAGCTCTGCAATGGCGCACAGGGTTGTAGCACTTCTTGAAAGAATTGATATTCAAAAAGACTTTGTTATTACCGGCGGTATAGCAAAAAATATCGGTGTTGTAAACCGGCTTCAAAAAGAAATTGGGATTGAAACTCTTAAGACAGATTACGATACTCAAATAGCCGGTGCTCTGGGTGCCGCTCTTTTCGCAAAGGTATTGGAAGAAAAAGCCAGGAAATAAAATGATTGCAAATTTTGGATATAAAGATGGATCGGGAGAGTTTTTCATAACCATTGATACAGATAAATGTAATGGTTGTGAAGATTGCATCCCCGTATGTCCGGCAGGAGTTCTTGAAGTTGTGGAAAATGAATTCGATCCCCTTGAGGATGATAAAATGGCAGTAGTAAAAGATGAGCACAGAAAAAAAATTAAATATTCATGTGCGCCATGTAAATCCGGTAATGATTCCAGTAAGGAACCATGCATTGCTGCTTGCGAGCTTCAAGCAATAACACACTCCTGGTAGGTGAAACGAGCATGAAAATTCTTTTACACACATAAGAAATGATTATTATGCGAGTTCCATATGACCTTAATTTAAAATTATAATCATATGAAATTATGATCCGCTGTAACATTAACAATGTTGATGTCGAAGCTCCGGAAGAGACTTCTATTCTTGAAGCAGCCCGCTTAGCGGATATTTACATCCCAACAATATGCAGTCATCCCGATTTGCCGCCATTCCATTCTTTAGAATTATCAGATGTTGTTTATCAGGGTGAAAATAAATTTACCAATGATACAGATGCATCGATTGAATCAATATCAGGATGTGGATTATGTATCGTAAAAGTTAAAGGTGAAGAAGAATTAATATCTTCGTGCAAAACCAAAGTAAAGGATGGGATGATAATAACCACCGATACCGAAGATATAAGGAAGCAAAGACAAAAAAACCTTATCCCTATTTTGGCAGCTCACCCGCACTCCTGTCTTACATGCAGTCAAAGGGAAGGATGCATTCCTCTCACAGATGTTTGTCCGGGCAATGTACCTGCTGAAGAAAGATGTTGCGAGCTTCTTGGCAACTGCGAATTTGAAAAGGTTGTAGATTATGTTGGCATTGCTCCTGAAACCCCACGATATCAGTATGCAAATCTTCCAAAAATTAACAGCGACCCGTTATTCAACCGCGATTTTAATTTATGCATTGCCTGTGGTCGTTGCGTAAGAGTCTGTCAGCATGTAAAGGGAGTTTACGCACTTGGTGGAGTCATTAATAATGATAAGCTAATAATCGGTACAGTTAACGGACCAATGTTGAATGAAGCTGAATGTAAATTCTGTGGTTCCTGTGTTGAGGTCTGTCCTACAGGCGCATTACAGGATAAGTACAAACCTAAATTGAAGGGATTTTCTGAACTAATTCCTTGCAGAGCAGCCTGCCCCGGAGAAGTTAATATCCCTTTATATCTACGACTTGTATCAAAGGGAAAAGTTCAGGAAGCTGCAGAAGTAATAGAATCGAGATTAACTTTCCCATCTGTCCTTGGCAAAGTATGTTTTCATCCCTGCGAAGTTGAATGCAGGCGAAATGAATTTTCTGAAACACTGAACGGAAATATCGAACCTGTTAACATCCGTATGATTAAGGATTTTGCAATGAGCAACAGCACTTTGCCCCCGCTTGAAAAACCTAAAACAAAAACAGGAAAGACTGTAGCTGTTATTGGGAGTGGTCCGGCAGGTCTAACGGCGGCATATTTCCTTGCATTAAAAGAACATTCTGTTACAGTATATGAAAAAGAAGAGAAGCCCGGCGGTATGTTAAGGTATGGAATTCCAGGGTACAGATTACCCATAGAAATTTTAGAAAAAGATATAAACAGGATTCTGGAAAGTGGTGTTGAAGTTGAGACGAATATTTCAATCGGTAAGGATAAAACAATTGAGTCTATAAAAAAAGATGGTGCCGATGCTGTTTTTATATCAGCGGGATTATCGAAGAGTAAACTCATTCCTGCTGCAGGTGCTGAACTTGATCAGGTAAGATACGGAGTTGAATTTTTGAATTCGGTTGCCAAAGATGATTTGGATACAGATTATTTTGATTCAAAATCTGTTATTATAATTGGTGGTGGAAATGTTGCAACAGATGTAGCCCGTACAGCAATCAGGTTAAAAGCTAAAAAAGTTACAATCGTTTGCCTTGAACGAAAAAATGAAATGCCTGCTTATGAAACTGAAATTAAAGAGGCTGAAGAGGAAGGAATAGAAATCTTAAACGGCTGGGGTATCAGTAGTATAATAAACTCGGATGACAAAAATCTAGTTGAAGTTAAAATTAAAAAATGCATAAGTGTTTTTAACGAAAGTGGGAATTTTGCTCCAACTTATGATGAATCTGTTACTGATAAACTTTCAGGAGATGAAGTTATTATTTGTGTTGGCCAGGAAGCAAGTACTGATTTTTTGAATGATGAAATCAAACAAACTGTTTTTTCAAATGGAATAATCAAAGTAAACCGGGATACACTGGAAACAAATATTGAAGGAATTTTTGCTGGCGGCGATATTGTTTCCGGACCAGCTTCTGTTATTGATGCTGTGGGTCATGGCAGGAAAGCTGCAAGATCAATAGACAAATTCTTAGGTGGCGATGGTGTTATTGATAGTGAAAATGATTTGTATTATGATAATGAAATGTTTATAGGACGCGAAGAGGGCTTCAGCATTTTAGAGCGGGAGAAGGTTGGTTATATTGATGCCGATAAAAGAAAATTAAACTTTAATCCGTTTGAGTTAACTTATGAAGAAGATTCAGCAATTAAAGAAGGACGCAGATGTCTTCAGTGTGATCTGCGCTTAATTTTAAGACACAATCCGCTTCCTCCCGAAAAATATTTAAAATTTTCTGCCGGCAATATTGAAACAGTTCCTTCGAAAGAAGGAGTAATTCAGCTTCTTGATGAAAATAAAGAAGTGTACAATATTAAAGGCACTGATAATATGAAAGAAACCTTATTAGAAATACTTGCGGACAGTACGAAAGCATCCTATTTTATTTTTGAAGCTGATCCGATGTTTACTAAACGTGAGAGCGAATTGTTACAGCAATACCTCCAGAAGCATGGAAAGATGCCTGATTCCGGTGATGAACTTGATGATCTTTTTTAGAAAATGATGGAAAATTCAAAAAATAAAAGCATAGCGGATTGGGAAAGAAGAAGTATCATTGATAACGATCGTGTGAACGAACAGGTTGAAATGTATGAATCAATTGGGTTTGAAGTAATGGTTAAAGATGTTGATCCTGAACATCTGCCCGAAGAGTACTGTAAAGAATGTTTTATATCCAACCCGGAGAAATATAAAATCCTCTACACTCGAAAAAAAGCAGGCGAATAAAATAGTATTTACTTTTGCAAACAGATTCATAAATACTCATTTCTATTAAGAGTTATCAGCAATAGATATTATAAGAATAGCTCTCCAAATACTCTAGGCACCTCACTTTACGAATTGTTTTTATTGTTTATGGCAAAAATATTAGTTTATAAAAACCAACAAATAATTTGACAAATAGCAAGTAAATTATAATCTTATAGTGTTAAACTTAATAGTAAATCAAAAGTGCATAATGATTTCAATTAAAAATCAATTTATCGTAATTGTTTTCAGACAAATTTAACTTATTATCGTTAATAATTTGAAACGAAAAACGATTTATGTCGCAAAGAATTTCTATCAATTAATTTTCATTAGTATAGATGAAAAGCATTAATAATCTAATTGAAAAATGTAAAGAGCTTGCATTCGATTTGAGTTTTACAAGAGCCAAAGAGTGGAAAGCTGAAGAAAGCAACAGGGTTTTAGTCGGGCATATGCCGGTCTATTTTCCAAGGGAAATTGTTCATGCAGCAAACGGAATGACAGTGGGAATTTACGGTGCTGGTGACAGGAAACAAATCATCAAAGGGGATGCATATTATCAATCGTATATATGCCGCATTCCCAGGGGAATTATTGAACTTGCATTGGATAATCACTTTGAGGGAATTGATGGTTTTATCTTTCCTGCAATTTGCGATGTTATAAGAAATCTTTCAGGAATGTTTCAAATTTTAGGCAAAGGAACATTTGTCAGCTATTTCGATCTTCCACAGAATTTTCAACCTGAGATTGGAGGAACCTTTTATAGAAGCGAACTTGATCACGTTCTTAACGCTATTAAAAAAATAAACAAAGTAGAAGTAACTGCCGAAGCATTAAACCATTCAATAAAACTTTATAATAAAAACAGGGAATTGATAAAAAAGATTTATGACACAAGGGAACAATTTCCATGGAGGTTAACAGCCGAAGAAGTTTATTATATTGTCCGCGCAGGTTTGGTTATTCCGGTTGAAGAGCATAATGAAATATTGGAAGCAGTTTCTGATTTTATCCAGGAGGAAACCGGCGAACCGATGGATAAAATAAAAATACTTGTATCCGGTTCATTCTGCGAACAACCGCCGGTTGGTTTGATAAAAACAATTGAAAACGCCGGCTGTTACATTGTTGAAGATGATTTTATGATCGGCTCAAGATGGATACAGGGAGATGTTGATGCTGATACAGATGACCCGCTGAATGCACTTGTAGAAGCATACCTTAACAAAAGTACTTTCTCTTCCTCGGTTTATGATATTGATAATCCAAAAGAGGCAAGGTTGATTGAGCTTGCCAAAAAAAGAAATGTTGATGGAATAATATTCGCTGCCCCAAGTTTTTGTGATCCTGCTTTGCTGGATAAACCGGTTCTTGAAAATGCGTGTGATGAAATAAATCTACGTTATATAAGCTTTCAGTATGCAGAAAATACGGGTCAGTTTAAAAATATAAAAGAACAGGTAGGCGCATTTGCTGATTCAATTAAACTTTGGGGAGAAGAAGTAACTGCTGGCTAAATAGAGAACATTAATATAGGTTAAATGAATATGCCATCTGTAAAAGAAGAAAAAGCGGACGTGAGAAAAGAAAAAAGTATGGTTTTCCAGAAGGAGATGGTGGGAAAACTTTTTAAAGATTTAAGCACTGCTAAAGAAACAGGTAAAAAAGTTGTTTACACCTTCGTCCCCGGAAATCTTTCTGAACTTATCCACGCTTTCGATCTGCTTCCTGTTTATCCTGAAATAAACGCGCTTCAATCCGGAATGCGAAAAAAATCGGGTGATTACATCCGCGAAGCTGAAAAGTTTGGGCATTCTGAAGATGTTTGTACATATGTAAAGTGCGATATCGGTATGATGCTTAAAGGAAATTTTGGTCCTACAGGCGAAAAAATTCCTGATCCCGATCTGCTGTTACTAAGTTACACCGGTTGTTTCACTTTTCTAAAATGGTTCGAATCTCTTAAAGACCTATATCCGAATACGGAAATTGCAATGCTGCATACACCTTACCAGAAGGATGGTGTTATTACCAAAGAGATGACGCAGTATATGGTTAATCAGTTAAAGCAAGAAGTTATTCCAAAGATGGAAAAGGTTTCCGGAATTAAATATGATAAAGATAAATTAAAAGGAATACTTGAAAACTCTGTTAAAGCTGAAAACCTTATAGTTGATATTTTCGACACGCCTAAGAATATTCCTTCTCCGATCGATGCATACTTTGCTGGTGTTTATTATATAGGTCCAATTAATATTGGATTCAGGGGAACTCCTGAAGCGGTTGATTATTACGGGGAACTTTACAAAGAAATCCTGGAAAGAGTTGAAAAAGGATTGGGACCTGTTACCCCGGAAGGTGAAATTGAAGAAGAAAGGTTCCGGCTTGTTGTGGAAGGACCACCTAACTGGACGAGCTTCCGCGAGTTCTGGAAACTCTTTTATGATCTTGGGGCTGTTATCGTTGCTTCAACTTATACAAAGGTCGGCGGAGTTTACGATATGGGTTTCCGTCACGATCCGGGCAGACCACTTGAAAGCCTTGCCGAATATTGTATGAACTGTTACACAAATTTAAATCTTCCCCAGCGGATTGACCTGCTTGAAAAATGCATAACTGATTATCATGCAGATGGCTTCCTTGTTAATTCAATAAAAAGTTGTAACTCATTCTCTGCCGGGCAGTTGTTAATGATGAGGACCCTGGAAGAAAAGCTTGAAATACCAGTTGGGTTTATTGAATCCGATCTGGTTGATCCAAGATATTTTTCTTATGCAAATATTAAAAACCGGCTGGAATCTTTCTTCCAGATGCTGGAACAGCGTAAATTAATTATTGAATAGTAGAATTCTAAAATATGCATAAATATTATTTAGGAGTTGATCTCGGATCAACAACATCAAAAGCTATAATCATCAATGAAAAAGATGAAATTATCGGAAGAGGAATTACGAATACAAGGGCTAATTATGAAGTTGCTGCAGATATTGCACGTCTCGAAGCTACCTTTGATGCAAGGTTTAATCTGCTGAAAAGAAAATTAAAAAATGAAATAGAAGACCACCCGGAAAAGCTTTCTTACATTGAAGACTTGAAAGCTGTTTTTCAATATCTTCAGTTTAAAGAGCGGCTTGATATTCTTAATAAAGAACTTAATAAAACAGTTAACACATCCTTCACTGATGAACTTAAAGAAAAGCTTTCCGCTTATGTTGATGAAATAATCTCCAGCATTGGACCAGTAATAAAAAATGAATACTTGCACGGGCATCTAGGTGGAAAAAACCAGTTTTTCCGGGATGTGATTGGTGAAAAGTATCATACCGAAGTTGAAAAACTTGATAAAGATTTTTTCGAACCGCTGATGCTCGCATTTGATAAAAGCATAACCCCGGTGGAAAATGAAATGGTGGATTATAATTTTGTTGAATTGGTTCATGAATCGATTGCAATACTCGATGAAAAATATAATGGTGTAGGAAGTTCAGGCGATGAAGAAAAAAGTGTTCACTTCGATGTTGAATTACATCTGCTTGAAGGTAATTATCAATCTGTTTCAGAATCATTAAAAGACCACATTGAGCAGATTGCCGAAATGGAAATTCATATTGCTAACATGGTTGGAACCGGTTATGGAAGGGCACTACTTCCCTTCCCCGAAGACAGTATAAAATCGGAAATCCTGTGTCATGCTTTTGGTGCGCATGCAATTTTTCCAAATACAAGAACTGTGTTGGATATTGGCGGACAGGATACAAAAGCTATTCAGGTAGATAGTCATGGGTTGGTTACAAGTTTTCATATGAATGACAGATGTGCAGCGGGGTGCGGACGATATCTCGGTTATGTCGCTGACGAATTTAGTCTTTCACTAAATGAATTAGGACCGTTAGCACTCGATGCTCAGAAAGAAGTGAACATATGCTCCACCTGTACTGTGTTTGCCGGTGCAGAAATCAGGGAACTGTTAAATGTGGGTGAAAAACGTGAAGATATTCTTGCAGGATTACATAAATCAATTGTGATCAGGGCGATGTCTTTAATTGCTCGTTCCGGGGGAGTGAGAAATGAGTTTACTTTTACCGGTGGTGTTGCTCGTAATCAAGCTGTGTTAAAGTATATTAAGGATATGATTTACGAAAGTTATGGAAATGATATAACCATTAATATCGATACAGATTCTATCTTCATGGGTGCATTAGGCGGAGCAATGTTTGCACGAAGGAATTTAAGAGCAGACTTACCAGGCAAGAAATCACAGAACAAAGTTAAAAATGTAAATTAATATGAGCTATAAACTTTACACACTGGGAATTGATGTTGGAGGAAATTATATAAAAGCGCTGCTGATGAAGTATGGCGATGAACAAGTGATTATTGATACAAGGATTGAAAAGATAAGGAAGAGAAATCCTTCTTCCGTAGCAGAAGAGCTGCTTAATTTATTATTGGAAAGAAATAAACTAAATTATGAGGATGTTGTCTATCTTGCCTCTACCGGCGAAGGTGAGATGGTAAAGAGAAAAACCGGACACTTCTACAGTATGACAACTCACGCAAAAGGCGGTGTGTTTCTTTCATCAGGTGTGAAAACCGTTGTGGATATGGGCGCTCTTTTTGTACGGGCAATAAAAGTTGATGAAAGAGGTAAAGTGCTAGATTATAAAATGACCGGGCAGTGTGCTTCTGGCTCAGGACAATTTATAGAAAACATTTCACGTTACCTTGGATTATCTATTGAAGAAGTTGGCGATGTTTCCCTCAAGTCAGAAGCTCCCGAAACTCCATCGGGAATTTGTGCAGTACTTGCTGAAACTGATGTTATTAATATGGTGTCGAGAGGAATTTCTACACCGGATATTATTAAGGGCATTCATTTATCGATTGCCAACCGGGTGGTGAGATTGTTATCATCACTAAAGGCTGAATCCCCGATTATTCTTACTGGGGGTATGGCGATGAACAAAGGAATGGTTCAGGCTGTTGATGAGTTGGCAAAAGAAAGTAAATATGAGTTTGAAATCAGAACCAGTCCTGATGCAATCTATGCAGGAGCTCTGGGCGCAGCACTTTGGGGTGGTTTCAGGTATTTGAAGTTAAAAGGGAAAGATGAAGAAGTATTTACGAAATAGAATTTTATTCTTTAAAAGATGAACGATCATCCATCAATAAAAAACATAATGAACGGATACTTGACTTTGCTAAGAGTATTTAATTTGGGATATAATTATTGATGAGCAAAACAAATTCACAACCCGTTTTTGTTGGAGTTGATGTAGGAGCATCGAGAACAAAAGTTGCTGTAATTGATTCTCATAAAAATTTAATTGGTCACTGCGTTGAAAAATCGGGGACAGATTTTACCGCCACAGCTGATCTTTGCTTAAAGCAATCCCTGGAAATGGCAAATGTTGAGGAAGAGGATATAGTCAGATCAATATCAACCGGCTACGGAAGAAAAAATGTAGCTTTTACAAGCGAAACAATAACAGAGATTGGCTGCCATGCAAAAGGATGTTATCATTACTACCCACTAGCAATTACGATTATTGATATTGGAGGTCAGGATAATAAAATAATTAAGCTTGATGAAAGCGGTAAGCGATCAAATTTTAAAATGAACAGAAAATGTGCTGCAGGTACAGGTGCCTTCCTTGAAGAAATGTCCGCCCGCCTCGATGTCCCTCTTGAAGATATGGATAACCTTGCATGCCAGTCTGAAGAAATGGTTAAATTAGGAAGCTACTGTACTGTTTTTTCAGCCACAGAAATTTTGGAAAATATTAGAAATGGGAAAAAGTTACCCGACATTGTAAAAGGTGTATTCTTTTCTGTTATTAAGAGAATTATCGAGATGGATTCTTTTACAGAAAAAGTTGTTATGACCGGGGGAGTTGTAGCACATAATCCTTACCTGGTTAAGATGACTGAAGAGATGATTAAAAGAGAAATATTAGTACCGCCTTACCCACAACTATCTGGAGCTGTAGGTGCCGCTTTGTACGCATTAGAAAAAGAATTATGAAGAATTTCTAAATTTGGAAAAGTTTAACCAAAAAAATTATTTCATTTATACAAATTTGAAATATTATTTTAATTTACTGTAATCAACAAAATATACTTTGCGGACTGGAGGATTTCTCATGGGTGAAGAGAAAAAAATAACCCGGAAGAAAATCGAAGCAACAAAACTTATGAATAAGTATATGTCCGATTATTTTTATGAATTGGATAACGCTTCTAAAGCTTCTGATCAAAAAGTAGCCTGGTGTACAAGCGTCGGACCTTCGGAACTTCTTTTATCGATGGGTTTTAAAGTTTATTACCCTGAAAATCACGGAGCGTTATTAGGTACTTCACGACTGGCGGCAGAAGTTATTCCCGATGCTAATGCATTGGGTTATTCACCAGATATTTGTTCATACATGACCTCAGATATTGGCGCTTATATTAAAGGGATAACTCCACTATCAAAAGCATTCGAAGGAATAGAAGGTGTTCCAAAACCGGATGTTCTAATTTATAATACAAATCAATGCAGGGATGTAAAAGACTGGTTTGCCTGGTATTCCAGAAAACTCAACGTTCCTTTATTCGGTATTCACACTCATAGAAATCCAACTGATGTTGATGAAAATGTTGTAAGCTCGATCTCTAAGCAGGTTGAAGATTTAATCGAACCGCTGGAAAAAATTTCAGGCAATAAATTCAATATGACGGAACTAAAAAGAGTTGTAGCTCTATCACGGGAATGTTCTGAGTTATGGAAAGAAGTTTTAGAAACAGCTTCAGCCCATCCTGCTCCTCTCACATTCTTTGATGGTACTATTCATATGGGACCTGCAGTAGTTTTAAGAGGAACTGAGGAAGCCGTTGAATATTACAAAGTGCTTCTTAAAGAATTAAAGGAACGAGTGAAAAATGGTGAAGGTGCAGTGGAAGATGAAAAGTTCCGTATATATTGGGAAGGGATGCCTGTCTGGGGAAGATTAAGACCACACTCGGAATTATTTGCAAGTCTAAAAGCAAGTGTACTGGCTTCTACCTATTGTAATAGCTGGGTGTTTACAGATTTTGATCCTGATGATCCGTTTAATAGTATGGCAAAAGCTTACTCAGAATTATTTATAGTAAAATCGGATGAAGCTAAAGAAAAGTATATGAAAAGAATGATAGAATTCTTTAAAATAGATGGAATCATTTTTCACGATGCAAAGACCTGCCCGAACAATTCTAATAATCGCTATGGCATGCCGCAGAGACTTACAAAAGATACAGGTATTCCTAGTATTACAATAAACGGTGACTTGAATGACATGAGACTTATCTCTGATGAGCAGACTAAAACAAACATAGAAGCTTTTATTGAACAGCTTGAGGAAAATGGATGATGAATATTTCTATTCAATTTTAAGGAATATACAGAGATAAATGAGGTGTTATTTCTAATTTAATAACAGTAAGGAGATCTCATAAGATGCTTGATAGATTATTCAGTCCTAAATCGGTAGCGATAATAGGTGCTTCCACAAAAGAACTTTCCATTGGCAACGTTATAACAAAAAATCTTTTACGTTACGATTTTAAAGGTGCTATCTATCCTATAAATCCAAAAGCAGATGAAGTGAGGGGAGTTAAAGCCTATAAAACAATTTTTGATATTTCCGAAGATGTTGATCTTGCGCACATTAGTATTCCAGCGAAATTTGTAGCACAGGCAGTGGAAGATTGCGGAAAAAAAGGGGTTAAGTATATCATTATTAATAGTGCAGGATTCAAGGAAATTGGTACCGAAGGAGAAGCTTTAGAAAAAGAAGTTGTTACTATAGCAAGAAAGTACGGAGTAAGGATATTTGGTCCAAACTGCCAGGGCATTATTAATTCTGATCCTAATGTAAGAGCTTATTGCGACTTTACATTTACCTACCCGGACCCGGGACATATTTCTGTTGTTGCGCAAAGTGGTGGAGTCGGTGCAGTTATCATGCAACGTTTTTTTGATCTTGGTGTCGGAATGCGTTACTATGCTTCCAACGGAAATGCGTGTGATATTTCTATAGAAGAGATTATCCGGTATTGGGGCGATGATGAACAAACCAGAGTGATTGTATTGTATGTTGAAGGATTTGCTGATCCAAAAGGTTTTATGGAAATGGCTTACGAGGTAGCAGCCAAAAAACCTATTCTTGCAATGAGAGGAGGAAGGACAGAAGAAGGTGCAAAAGCTGCAACTTCTCATACAGGCGGATTAGCCGGAATTGGACTTTCAACTGAACTTATTTTTAATAAAACTGGAATATTAACCTTCAGGGATGAAGAAGAAATGTGCCAGGCTGCTATTGCTTTTGCGAACCAGCCAATTCCAAAAGGTAATCGAGTTGGATTAATAACTGACACGGGAGGACCGGCAATAATTGCAACAGATGAGCTTGTTGATCTTGGACTGGAAATTCCTCCGCTTTCAGAAAATGCAAAAAGTTCTCTGAAGGAAAAACTATATCCAGAAGCATCCGTTCAGAATCCTATAGATGTACTTGCAACTGCTGCCGCACCTCATTACCGTGCTGCGATGGATACTCTACTTGAAGAAGATCAAATCGACAGCATTTACATCAATTTTGTTACGCCTCCATTTGTTGATACTGAAAGCGTTGCTAAAGAAATGGCTGAGGTTAGCAAACTGATAAAGAAACCTATTGTTTGTAACTACATGACCGATAAAGCTCAGTGGATAGAAACAACTAAGATTATGAAAGAGGGCGGTATTCCCTGTTATGATTTTCCTGAAATGGCTGCGAAAGCACTCGCCGCATTAACTCGCTTCGGAGAAATACGCAGACGGGAAAAAGATACGGTTAAACTTTTCGATGATGTAAATAAAGGCAAAGCTGAATCAATACTATTATCAGCAAAGAAATTAAATCGTGAAATCCTCACTGCAACAGAAGTTTACGAAATACTTGCTGCTTATAGAATTCCAGTAGCTGATTGGAAAATTGCAAGTAATGTTGAGGAAGCTGAAAAAGCTGCAAATGAAATAGGTTTTCCTATTGTAATCAAAGCAGATGCTGAATCCATAATTCATAAAAGTGACGTTGGTGGAGTAGCAGTAAATCTTAAAGATAAAAATGAAGTAAGAATGGCTGTAGAAAAAATGCAGAATAAGTTTGATGAAGCAAACCTGAGATTCTTTATTCAGAAATATTTGCCTGGTGGAAGAGAATTGATTGTTGGTGCAAAAGCAGAGACTGGGCTTGGGCACCTTATCATGTTCGGAATTGGTGGAATTTTTGTGGAAGTACTGAAAGATGTAATTTTTAAAATCGCACCCGTTACTCGTACGGAAGTTAAGGATATGCTCTCATCTATTAAAGCTGCTGCATTGCTTGACGGTATTAGAGGTGAAAGCGGAATAAACAAAGATGGTGTTATTGAAATTATTCAACGCACTTCACAACTGTTAACCGATTTACCAGTTATTAGGGAAATGGATTTGAATCCCATAATTGCATATGAAGATCAGGCTTTGGCAGTTGATGCCAGAATTAAAATCTAAAAGGAGTAAAGTAAAATAAGTTTTCGCTGGAAATTCTAATTACCATTTAAATTTTATAGATTACATTTGAAATTGAAAGTATCTCAGCAAAGAATTATTAAATTTTTCTTACCCATAGCTAAAAAAATAAAAGCATTTGTTCAACAAATGGAATAATAAAATGGATCCTGAAAAATATAAAATCGGAATTATTGGATTAGGACCTGTTGGGCTGGTCCTTGCAGCACATTTGCAGGAAGCTGGTTGCGAAGTGCATATCTGCGATATAGAGAAAAAGAAGATTAACCTGATAAGAAATGATGGTATTGAACTGTCAGGTAAAATCGAAAAAAGCATCTTCTTTAAACGTGTTTACTCGTCACTAAGTGAACTGCTTAATCAAGAAATCGATATTCTGATAAGTGCTGTTAAAGCTTATCATGTTGATTCAGTTCTTGATCAAATTAAAGAACAAGTCAGTGGAAATTTATTCTTGCTAAGTGCACAAAATGGTATTGATATCAGGGAAAAGTATACCAGCCATTTTGATGAATCACAAATATTAAGGATGGTTGTTAACTTCGCTGGTAATTTGCATGCACCTAACGTAGTTAATGTTACCTTTTTTAATCCCCCGAATTATAT
>CAZPSY010000007.1:16609-18176 GCA_964589295.1 uncultured Ignavibacteriaceae bacterium | reverse complement strand
GGTTTACCAAATTGTTTTCTTTCCTGGGCGTATTTAAGAGATTCGATGAGACAGCCCTGCGCTAACCCGATACTTAAAGCAGCGATAGAAATTCTTCCACCTTCAAGTATCTGCATGGATTGAATGAATCCTTCGCCTTCTTTTCCAATAAGATTTTCTGCAGGAACTTTACAATTTTCAAAAATTAATTGAGAAGTTTCGCAGGCGCGCATTCCAAGTTTATTCTCTTTTTTACCTGCTGAAAATCCTGGCATTCCTTTTTCTAAAATGAAAGCAGAAATTCCATGTTTACCTTCATTTTTATCCGTAATAGCCATAACTACGGCTGTTTCACCGTAAGTTCCATGTGTAATAAAATTTTTGCTGCCATTTAAAATATAATTGTTACCATCTTTTTCGGCTACAGTAAGCATACCTGCTGCATCACTTCCGGAAGAAGGTTCGGTTAAACCCCAAGCGCCAATCTTTTTACCAGATGTGAGGTCTGGTAAATACTTTTTCTTCAGATCATCATTTGCAAAACGGAATATATGATTTGTACAAAGCCCGTTATGAGCTGCTACAGAAAGGGCGATAGAAGGATCAATTTTTCCTATCTCTTCTATAATAAGTACAAACTCAGTATAGCCTAAACCGGCTCCGCCATACTCTTCAGGGAAGATGACGCCCATAAAACCAAGTTCACCGAGTTCACGAAATATTTCCATGGGGAATTCCTGGGCTTCATCCCATTCCATAACTTTTGGTTTAATTTTTTTCTGTGTAAAATCACGGATTGTATCTCTTATAATTACCTGGTTTTCATTTAATTCAGTTTGGAAGGATTTGGTATTGGTTTCCATTTTCAACCTCTGTATACTTTTTATCCAGCTTTAGAAATCAGCCAGTAGATTAGTTTTTTATTATTTATGATTCACAAAGCTGTCTATAATATTTTCTGCTATTTGATAGGGCGACAAATCTCCTAAGACAACTTTTTCTAAAGATAAATTTAAAGAATTTTCAGCACTTTCACTCCATAATTTTTCTTTTAACTTATTCTCAACAATATTTTTTATCCTGTTCTTTGTTTGTTTCTCTCTTTTAGAAATAAATAATTTATTTGTTTTAAGATAATCCTTGTGCCGGTTTATTTCATTTGCAATTTCTTCGATTCCTTTATTTTCCGATGCTATTGTTTTTATAATATTCGGCATCCACGATTTTTCATCATGAGCTCTCATCATAAGAATAGTTTGCATTGAAGCAGTTGCCTGATCAGAGCCAGGTCTATCACTTTTATTCAGCACAAAGAAGTCAGCAATTTCCATTAGCCCTGCCTTCATTGCCTGTACTGCATCACCCGATTCAGGAACGAGCACAACTATTGTTGTATCGGCTGCTTGTGCAATATCCAATTCAGACTGACCGACTCCTACAGTTTCCATAATAATAATATCATAACCTGCGGCATCCAGCACATCTGCGGCATCGATTGCTTTTATACTTAATCCGCCCAAGCTGCCTCGTGTTGCCATACTTCTTATAAAAATATTCTGATCGTTTCCTATTTCAGACATCCGCACTC